>CAZGAK010000022.1:0-33757 GCA_964523565.1 uncultured Syntrophaceae bacterium
AGACGGATATTTCGTTCGCACCGTAGGTGACAAGGTAACGTCTGAAGTAATTAGGGAATACATTCAATATCATCATGAGGAAGAAACGACTCCCACACAGTTAAGATTGTTTTGATTTAAGATGCCCCGCCTTGTAGGCGGGATAATTCACTCTTCCATTTCGGGGATTAGGAGAATAACCCTTGCCTTCATGTGAAGATATCAGCTTAGCAAATTCGGATTTCGTGCTTCGAGTTTTATTATCTTTAGCCGGTTTTCAGCAGTAAACCAGACTCCACCGACTTGCAGGTGATGGAGTCTTCGCTTTACCGATAGAAATGCGGTGTCGGAAGATCTTTTACAGTTAATAGCCCCGGATTTGCATTAATTACTCCGGGAATTGAATTCACTAAAATTGCAGTAGTAGCCTGATCACCGGCAATTCCACCGTTAATCCTTAATCGGACATTCGGATTCCCGCTAATATAAATGGCGTCATGGGGATCATCGGCACCGATATACATCCGCAGATCAAGATTGATAAGCGTTTCATTTCCCTTAATCCCGTTCACGATATGCTTGATTCCCAGAACATCGCCGCTCTTTAAATCAAAATATGCTGTTTTCACCGGATTATCCGCAACCACGGGGTCGATTGTTTCCTCAATCTTATCAAAGGTTATACCGAGGTAATGGGCAATGAAGAGTAATGATTCAACGAGGCCGACATGACCAAGCAATTTTTGAGAAACCTTTCCCCTGAATTCTTCCGGTGTTAAACCTGCGCCGACTTTCTTCTGGAGAGGATATCTGCGCGTTCCGGCGTCAACGATTCTTTCAACCCTGATGGACTTTACATTCTGACAAACGCTTGTCAGATGCAAGGGAAGGACATCCATAATAAAACCGGGATTGACGCCGGTACCGAGGACCGTTACACCTTTTTCTCTGGCTTTTTTGTCTATTTTTGTTGACAGGTATGCATTTTCAGCGGACGGGAATAAAAGTTCCTCGCTGGAGGAAACAAGGTCGAGTCCCGCCTCTACAATTTCCTCTAACTGGGGGAAGATATTTTTTATTCTCGAACCAGCCGTATGAACGACAATATCGGCTTTCACATCGGAAAACAGCTTACCGGCATTATCTGTGACAATAACTCCCATATCCTTTGTATCCAAAATCTTTCCCAGATCCTGACCCAGCATGTCTTTCGAAATATCAACAGCTCCAACGATTTCAAGATTATATTTTTTTGAAACCAATCTTGCCGTTTCAAGCCCTATTGGACCCAGGCCGTAATGGATTACACGGATCTTCTCTTCAGCCATTCAGAAATACTCCTTCCAAAAATGTATTAAAAATTTTCGAGCCCGCTATATAAAAAAAGATCTGTTTATGTCAATGAAATATTTCATTCATTTTTTTTGTGTCATTGCTTTAATTGTTTCTTTTTTGTTGATTGAAGAAAATAAACGATTATGAGAATGGTGCCCCCGATCAGGTCTGAATAAATCTCAGGGTAAAAAAGACATAATGCGGCTATACCTGTGAATAAGCGTTCCAGAAGAGTTGACTTGTCTTTCAGATAGCCTATGACCGTCGACCCTAATGCGACGACCCCGACGACCAGTGTCACGAAAACATGTGCAAATTTCACATAATCAAAGGCTATCGTTCCGTCGAGAAGCGTCGGCAACCACAGGACGATAGGTGCTGACACAATAATAAACGGAATAGCAAAACCCGCCGAGGCGAGGCCAAAGGCGGTAAGTCCCGTCTTGAAGGGATTTGCCCCGGAAATTCCCGATGCCGCATAAGCGGCAAGGGCCACCGGTGGTGTCACATCGGCAAGGACAGCGTAAAAAAGAACAAACATGTGAGATACGAGAGGATGAATGCCCCATTGTAATAGCGCCGGTGCCGCTATCATCGACGCAATGATGTACTGAGCCGTCGTTGGAATACCCATGCCGAGAATAAAGCAGGCAAGAGCGGTGAAGACAAGAGTAAAAAACAGAGCAACTGAATTTGCACTTAACAGGTGCATAACATCCATGCTCGTAACAAAAACAGCCACGATATGAGCCAATTCAATTACAGCGGCGGCAAATTTCAATCCCAGGCCTGTCAGGGTCGTGGCGCCAACGATAAAACCGATACAGGCACAGGCCGCCCCGATGGCGAGGGCATTTTTTGTCCCCAATTCGAGGGTTTCCATTATATCTGGTATCCTCATTTTGCTTTCTTTGAAAAAAACTCCTATCGAGATAACCGCCATATTCGTCCAGAATGCGCAGATTGAAGGTTCCAGTTTCCACATGAGCAAGACTACAAGAATGGTAGTCGGTATCAAGCCCAGAAGCCAGGAGCGCCTGTCAGTTTTTCTGAAGGTATAGAAAAGACCTGCCGCAAGACAGATAAACCAGAAAACGGAAAATACAGAAACATGATCGAGAGGATTGGCCCTGACCAGGACAGAGGGTACAGACAGGAACACAGCTATCAGGAAAGGATAGGTCCTGTTGTGGATCTGGCCAACGGCGACGGAAAAAATGATTCCCCAGAAGGCAGCCAGAAAAGGGCTGCTTCCCGATATGAGGAGATATACAATAATGATCAGGGGCAATAACAACAGCCACTTTTCCTTCAGGACTTCCCACAGATTTGGAAGTGATTCCCGGGGAATCCCGACAAGTCCCTGCTTCTTGGCTTCAAAATGCACCATGGTGCCTACGGCAAAGAAGTAAAGCAGCGCGGGAACAACGGCACAGGCGGCAATCTTGATGTAAGGTATCCCCAAAAACTCCGCCATAATGAAGGCCGCAGCCCCCATAATGGGCGGCATGAGCTGTCCTCCTATAGATGAAGCGGCTTCAACTGCACCGGCGAAACGGGGGGCATACCCGACACTTCTCATGAGAGGAATGGTAAAGGCTCCGGTGGTAACGGTGTTGGCAATTGAGCTTCCGCTGATGGAACCCATAAAGCCGCTGCTGATCACGGCCACCTTTGCGGGCCCGCCGGAGGACCATCCTGCTATCGCCATGGCCATATCCATAAATAGCTGTCCCAGGCCGGTCTTGGAGATAAAAATTCCGAAAAGAACGAAATGAAACACAAAGGTGGCAACAACGCCGAGGGGAATGCCATATATACCTTCCGTCCCTAAATACATGTGCTCAATAATACGCGTGATGGAATAACCCCTGTGGGCAAAGAAGCTGAGACCCGGAATGTCAATAAAATAAGGTCCCAGGTAACAGTTAATCAGAACGAGAAATGAAATAATTGGAAGTGGTGGTCCAATACTGCGACGAGCGCCTTCCAAAACTAACAGAATCGCGAAAGCACCCACAACGAGATCACTTTTTAAAGGAAGCCCCGCCCGGAAAACCAGACTGTTGAATTCTAAAAATATATAAACCGAAACTACCGAGGCAAGAAGGGCGAAAAAAACATCGAAATAGGGGATATCATCGTGATCATACCGGAATGTTTTTCCTCTGATGATTGCAAACGATGCCTTGATCCATTGAATTACAAAGAGAAGGGCAATACTCAAAAAGATACCGAAAAGTAGAATGCTCCAGAAAACAAGCGTCACGTTCGGATCCCGAAAGGAACCTGCGAAGTGAATATAATGATAACCAAGATATGACCCGTATGCAACCCCCCCTATCATAAAGGTCAAAACAAAAAAATCAAAATAAGCAAGAATTCTGTTTGCGAAAAACTCCCGCCTTTTAAAGTATAAAATGAACAAAAACCAGCCAGCCGCAAGAGATACTGTCATACTGGTGGACAATTCAAAAATTTCCCGGAAGAGGGTTGCAAAAACGGAACTTCCTATAAGGGCATAGATGATATCGTATACGAGGTACTTTTTAGCCTCCGTTCCGCTCTTTCTGATGGAATAGAAAAGAAATACCAGAGGAAGGACAAAGGCCAGATGAAAGGCCCGGTGCCTCCATTCCTGCAAAACCCCGAATCCGGCCGTATAGATATGGAATATCGAAAGGATCAGCGTCATTGCGAAGGCCAGTTTCAACGTGATTCCTGAAAGCTTGCGAAATCGAAATTCCGGGTCGTACTTGGCTATTTCCTCTATGTTATCTGTAAATACTTTCTTATCCTGCAGTGCCATCAAAAGATATCCTTTGTACGGATGAACCGAAAATCAGAAATTCAAATACCGAAAATCGTTTTGGGTACACAAATTTTATATCAAATTTATTCTTTACTTCAACCCTCCAGAAATATTTTTGCCTTTAGATACATAAACTCAAGAAATGTAACTTTTCTTATCTTTACCTGCAAAAGAGTATTGCCCGCCAACAACGGAAGTTTCAGTACCCGGGAATTATTAATTTTTAAAGTATTATCATACTTCTCATTCACCCATAAGAGCAGTTCAGGCAGAATCCTGCACATATTGGAAATACGAAAACGTTTTCCATTATTGTAAAACTCTTCATTACCAAAAGTGGCATAGGGCAGGCCGGTATTAGAAGAGGAAAAAGTCGTTTCGTAAAGTATAATACGAAAATCATCGTCTATCCTGAAATACTCCCAGACAGGACAATGTTCGACTGAATGTATATACTTTGTTATGAATCGATCATCCGGGTGAACAACGCGGATGAAAACGACTCTCCCCTCCCTGAATACCTTTATCTGCAAAACATGGAAAGGTGTGAGGGAAGATAACAAAAGGATGCAAAAAAATGCGGATATAATCCATTTAGCCTTCATAAAAACTGGGCACCGACGTGCGGTGCCCAGTTGCCTCCTTAAAGTCACGAAAGAATATTTATTATTTAGTGCCTATCCGGAAATAAAATTAAGGCACTATCAAGTTTTCAATTCAGAAAAGAGCAATTTTTTTTGCAAGCTCAAGGAAATCAAGGGATTGTGCGGAGGCGTACGAATGTACGCCGCACATTCAATCCCGCAGATTGACGCAGAAATTGTGGAAAAGAGCCATTTCTGAATGGAAACTATTTAATCAACCCCTTTTCCCTGTAAAACTTGGCAGCACCGGGATGCAGGGGTATGGCCATACCGTCAAGCGCTGTATCGAGGGTTACTTCTTTTCCCTTGGCATGCGTCTTTCCCATAATCGTAGCACCGCTTTCTGCTTCGGCAGGTTTACCACCTTTTTTCCGCAAGACATGCGTACCCTTTTCCCAGAGGGCTTTTGTCAGTTCATAGACAACACTGCTGGGAACTCTGGCGTCGACGACCCACTGGGCCATCGTCGTAATGCCGGGAATGTCCTTATCTACACCCCTGTATGTCCCTGCCGGAATAACAACCTTGGCATAGAAGGGAAACATCTTGACAATCTTGCTTATCGTTTTCTCATCCATCGGGACAAGGGTGACATCCGAAGTTGTGGCCAGTTCGGTAACAGATGATGTAGGCCAACCTGCCGTAACAAAAGTTACATCGGCCTGCCTGTCCTTCATTCTCTGAGTGGCACCGGCGAAACTGAGCCAGTCAACATTTTTAAAATCGTCATAAGTAAGGCCAAGACCTTTCAGAACATTCAGACAATCCACTTCTGTTCCGCTGCCCCTGTCTCCGGGTACCAGTCTTTTTCCCTTGATATCCATGATATCTTTAATACCGGCATCCGCCCGGGCAACAATCTGTATGGTTTCCGGGTAGAGAGATGCTATCCCCCTTAGATTTTTTATCGGCTTCCCTTCAAACTGGGCAGCACCTGTATAGGCGTAATAAGCCACGTTGTTCTGGACAAAGGCCGATTCTATCTGATGCTCTCGTATAAGATTACAATTTGCAACTGATGCATTGCCTGACTGGGCAGTAATAATGATGTTGGGAATCTTGGTAGACAGTGCCTGAGCCAAAGCGCCACCCAGCGGATAATAGGTGCCGCCCGTGCCACCTGTGGCTATGGCAAAGAATTTCTTCTTCGCCGCAAAGGAAGGAGCGGCAAATATCATCGATACAGCCACAACTGCTATTATTAATAGTAACAAATACCTTTTTTTCAACATTTTTAACTCTCCTTTCAACCATGCTAAAAACTAATTAAAACCCCCATCTCTTCACAGATTATCCTTTGATATGGTTACATAATTATTCCTCCGGTCATTGAGATGAGTCCACCCTAGGCGGATTAGCAATGACATTATGGGTATTATGCAACCCTCATACTTTCTATCCGTTGTTCCCCCCTTTCAAATTGATATCGTGAGACCTTTGCATAACGTCCCATTTTGACCAATTTCTGTGTCAGGCTTAAATTTTAATCCTCGAAATATCCAATATATTCCTGTGGTTAAAATTTTCGCCTTTCTTGAACTTGAACAAAATTGAACATTCTGCAAAGGGCTCATCGTGATTATAGATAAAAAATTGAAACTAAACCAACTGATAGGAAAAATAAAATATTTTCCAGTGATTGTCAACGTTTTTTAACTTTGAATAATCGGTGGAAACCCGTCATAAAATTCAATAAATTTCCTGGCGATCGCCTCCCAGCTAAACTCCTTATGGATCGTTTCGCATCCTTTTTTCGCCAGTTTATCCGCCAGACCTTTATGCCTTAGCAATAAGCAAACGGTTTCGGCATATTCTTCCGTATCCAATGGATTTACCAGAAGACAATCCTGTCCGGAAGCGAGATTTTCCTGGATTCCGGCGAATTTTGAGATCACAGCAGGCACCTGACAGGCCATCGCTTCCAGCGCAGTCATGCCGAAGGGCTCATACCTTGCTGGAAGGATAAATAATTCTGCTTGCCGGAAGTATGGCGGCAGTTCAGCATGGGGTATGCCTCCCACAAGGTGAACCTTTTCGTTGATTTGATTTTTTCCCACGAAGCGCTTTATTTTTGACAAAACTTCCCTTTCCTCTTCATCCGGATTCTCTGCACCACCACCGATAACCAGGTGTATGTCCGGGATCTCATTCAGCACACGGGCAAAAGCTGGGAGGAGCAAGTCGTGTCCCTTGACATTTGAAATCCTGCTTACTACAAAGATGTATTTGTCTGGAAGCGAGATCCTTGTTTTCTTTTCTTCTTCCCCTTTTTTCAGAGGACGAAATTCATGTACATCAACGCCCGGTGGAATGAATTCCGCCCTCGGAGGATGAAAATGATATAATTCTTCAATTTTCTTTTCCTCCTCCCTGCTTGTAACGGTCTGACCATCTACTGATTTAAAGATTCTCATCTCTTCGGCGATTCGATGACTGAAATTGAAAATTCTATCCATTTCTTCCGGGTTTTCACCAACCCTCTGCTTTTTCCAGGCGCCCAGAGAGTGAGCGGTAAAGAAGACGGGTTTGGAAAAAGCTTTGGCTACCTCAAGAGTAACAATGCCTGCATCTACATAGTGCCCATGAAAAAGATCATACTCCAGATTCTGGTTTCGAATAAAATCGATCATATTTTCTGACAGTTCAGGCAGTACATCATAAATAAATTCTTTGGGGATAAATTTCCAGTCTCCTGCGGGTATACGAATTACCCGGGCATCCGGACAACCCGGCAGGGGATCAATCTGCTTCCTGGAGCGATCAAACCAGCGGGTATAGATGTCCACGTTGATACCGAAGTCAGACAGGGCACGAGCAAGGTGAAGGACATACAATACCTGTCCTCCCGTATCTGTCTTCCCTAACTCAGGAATCGGGTCAAAATATCCGTGCGTACTGAGCATGCAAATACTTTTAATTTTTTTATTATGTGATTGCATCGTTCACCCTTACATCATAGTCACGTGTCACAACAATATCAGCTCTGGTTTTATGTGAAGATATTATCTCATGTTCAATCTCGAGAATCTTTTCGAGGTACTTGTCCTGGTCTTCTCTTCCCCTCTCCTTGCGTGACTCTTTAGTGTCCCGATTGGTTCTGTCGATGAAAATGCGCTGGTGGACGTTTTGCAAAAGAGACGTATAGGTGCCCTCTGCAATAATTACTTTAATTCCTTTGAGTTGAATCATCTCGCCGGTAATCCGATCTTCTTCATAAATGACCAGAGGTTTTTCAATCATTTCCTTGCCATCCAGAATATCCCGGATATTCTGGTTAAGGAGTGTGAGCTGAACCTCAGATGGTCCCACATGTTTTATGTTCTTTTCGCGCATTCTGGCGTTCGTTTTAGGGGGGTAAACAAAATAGTCGTCCT
Source organism: uncultured Syntrophaceae bacterium (assembly GCA_964523565.1). Lineage (GTDB taxonomy): Bacteria > Desulfobacterota > Syntrophia > Syntrophales > UBA6807 > CAZGAK01. The sequence continues at coordinate 8,145 of CAZGAK010000022.1, forward strand.
GTTGAAGGATAATACTGTTAATACCTTTTGTTGAAAGTTGCTCAGAGAGCGCGGATGCAATTTCTGATTTTCCGGCGCCGGATTCCCCTGCAATCGTAAGGATAAATTTTCCTCCGGATGATTCAATCCTTGGCAGAATTAACTCCAGTATACGTTTCGCTGCCCTGACGTGTTCCTCTTTGATATTTAAACTGTCACCTATCATTAATGAACTCCTGATCCGCTCTATTTTCTTTATTCATCTTAGTGACCTCATAATGAATATTCGCAAACCTGAGGCGGACGGGAAACCTTCGAAATGTTAGAAATATTTTTTTATATACCCTCGCCATGCATTTTCAATAACATGAAGGTTTGTTGAATGCCAGCATCAAATTCGATCTGGTGAGGCCTTTGCAGAATGTTCAATTTTGTTCAAGTTCAAGGAAGGCGAAAATTTTAACCATAGGAGTATATTGGATATTTCGAGGATTAAAATTTGAGCCTGACGCAGAAATTGGTCAAAAGGGAACGTTATGCAAAGGTCTCATTGTTTGTGCAAATCAATTGTAGACTTACAAGGAGATCAAGGGTAATATTATAAAAAAGGAGCAAAAGAAAATGATTAAAGCTAAAGATATTATGACAAGGGAAGTTATTACTGTTTCTCCGGATACGGAAATTACCGAGGCAGCAAAGTTGCTTCTTGAGCACCACTTCAATGGTCTGCCTGTGGTGGATGAAGGAGGCCGTTTGCAGGGTATTATTTGTCAGGAAGATCTGATTGTCCAGCAGAAAAAAATACCTTTGCCTTCTTTTTTCACCCTCCTGGATGGTTTGATTCCATTAAAATCTTACAAAAGTCTTGAGAAGGAATTAGAAAAAATCTCCGCGGCCACAGTAGCCAAAGCCATGACCCCCGATCCTGTAACAGTTGATCCTGAAACCGGTCTGGAAGATATCGCTACACTGATGGTGAAGCATAATACACACACCCTGCCTGTCCTGGATCAAGGCAAGCTCGTCGGAATTATAGGCAAGGAAGATGTTCTCCGCACCCTTATTCCCGATGGGGAAAAAGACTAATCATAAACACTCGAATTGACTTTCTCTCAATATCTGACCGAGGGTGCCAACCGCAAGACCGCCACACTAACAACATCAGACCAGATATAGAGGGTACCAGATTACCCTTGGCAAAGGTTGAAAAATTGTATATGTTGATCTCTGTTTTTTCGCGGAAAGCCATCTTAATTCATTGATAAAAAATTGTTTTTACTATTATGTGGAACATCGGATTGAGGAACTTAACAATACATGGAACCTGCAGTTGAAATAACAAACAATCGAAAGAAAAAATTTATCTCCTTAATGTTGCTTTCCATTATTGTGATAGCGGGACTCACTGGTGTCTTTGTTTATATGGCATACAAAAAAACCCATATAACAACGGATGATGCCTTTGTCACCGGCAGGGTACATATCATTGCATCGAAGGTGCCCGGAACGGTTAAGGTTGTATATGTCTGCGATAACGAATTTGTAAAAAAGGACGCGCTCATCATGGAGATTGATGATAGAGATTATGTTGTAAGGCTCAAGCAGGCTGAGTCAGCGCTAAATGCTGAGAAATCAAGGCTTGCGGAGATTTCAACGAAGATAGAGGTGGCAAAGATGCAATTATCTGAATTGCGCTTCAGTGTTGAGTCAGCCAGGGCAAATCTGAAACTCCAGGAAGCTAATTTCAAGCAGGCAGAGATAGATTCCAGGCGTGCCAGGAAGCTCTTTAAAAAGGAGATTATGCCGGAGGAACAATTTGAAAAGGCAATGACAAATTATGATATCTCATCAGCACGACTTGAGGCGGTAAGAAAGCAGTTAAAGCAATCAGGTGCATCTCTTGAAACCCAGAAGGCTATCATTAAGCAAACTGAGTCGGCTTTCCAATCCCAGGAATCCATGGTTAAACAAAAAGAGGCAATACGCAAAGCAGAGGATCTTAAGAGGAGTTATACAAGGATTTATTCACCATCTGACGGTTACATAACGAAAAAATCTGTTGAAACAGGAAATCAGATCCAGGCCGGACAACCGCTTATGGCGGTCGTATCCCTTGATGATGTGTGGATAACGGCCAATTATAAGGAAACTCAGCTCGAGAAGGTGAAACCCGGGCAAAAGGTAAAAATAAAAGTAGATACCTACCCCGGCAGGGTTTTTGAAGGGACGGTGCAGAGTATTATGGCTGGCACAGGTTCTGTCTTTTCCCTGTTTCCGCCTGAAAATGCTACAGGTAATTTTGTGAAGGTCGTACAACGTATACCCGTTAAGATAGTTCTCGCCGAAGGAACAGATACAACCCATATTTTCAGGATCGGCATGTCTGTTGAGCCCACAATTATCATAGAAAAATAACTGCATTATGAGTTAATATGGCTGCAAACGTAAACAAGTGGATCGTTGCCCTGACCATAATGATCCCCACCCTTATAGTCATTATCGATACATCTGTTGTAAATGTCTCCCTTGATCATATACGCGGGAGCCTTTCTGCCGGTATTGATGAGGCCACCTGGGCCATCACTTCGTATTTTGCAGCGAATGCAATCATTATCCCCATGACCGGCTGGCTCAGCAGGTTCTTCGGAAGAAAGCGCTTCCTCATCTTTTCCGTTGCCTTGTTTACCCTGAGTTCACTCCTTTGTGGACTTGCCTGGAGTATGCAGAGCCTTGTTTTTTTCAGGATTCTTCAGGGACTTGCCGGCGGTTCCCTTCAACCAATTTCCCAATCCATATTGCTTGAAACCTTTCCCCCTCACCAGCACGGTACGGCAATGGCGATTTTTGGCGTGGGTATCATGTTTGGCCCCATTGTCGGTCCTGTCCTGGGAGGCTGGATTACAGACACCTGGACGTGGCGCTGGATATTTTATATAAATATTCCCATCGGTATCATCTCAATCCTGATGGCGCTTCTCTTTATCCATGACCCCCATTACATGAAGCGTGCGAAGATGAGGATTGATTACTGGGGACTTGTATTACTCGCTGTCTGGGTCGGGTGCCTCCAGATGATTTTGGACAGAGGACGTACAGTGGACTGGTTTTCATCAGAATTTATTGTCTGGTTAAGCATCCTGTCGGCCATATCTTTGATCCTCTTTATCATTGTTGAGTTATTTGCGGAACATCCAATCGTCAATCTGAGAGCATTGAAGAACTTCTCCTTCAGTCTGGGAAATGTGATCATGTTCTTCGTCGTTTTTAATCTCTACGGCAGCATTGTACTTCTCCCGATCTACCTTCAGACCCTGATGGGTTATACGGCAACCCTTGCCGGTATCGTTCTCGCACCCGGGGGTATTGCCGCCCTCATTACCATGCCCATAGCAGGAGTGCTTGTCAACAGGATAAACCCGAAGGCAATAATTGCCTTCGGTGTTGTAATGCTGTCCTATTCAACCCTGCTTATGTCGATGTTCAACCGCATGGCAGACTTTAACACTATATTACTGCCAAGGATTTTTATGGGTATAGGCATGGGATTAATCATGATTCCTCTCTTTACGCTTTCCTTATCTCATATAAGAAAAGAGGAGATGGGGAATGCCACATCTATATTTAATCTTGTGAGAAATCTTGGTGGAAGCTTTGGTGTGGCTGTTGCCACAACCATTTTGACCAGACGGGCTCAGTTCCATCAGTCTCGTCTCGTGGATCATCTTACACCATTCGATATGAATTATGTATGGAGTTCACAACAAACAGCCCAGGTCTTGCAATACAAGGGGCTTGAACCGGCGCTTGCCCATAAGGGTGGGCTCGGTGTCATTTATGAAACTTTATTAAACGAGGCCTATATGATGTCATTCAACGACGTTTTCTATATCATAGCTGTTATGAGTATTCTGCTGCTGCCGCTGGTCTTGTGTATGAAGCATATAAGGCACAAATCACCCGATAGTCACTGAATTTGATGAATGCATAAACGACATTGTTCCATATTTTTGATTCTTGGTTGTGATTTTTACGGCGCCTTTCCTCCATTGTCTATAAGGGCCTTCAGCGGTTCGATGCCGTATGGTGTTCCTTCTTCAATAGCCTTGAGCACCGTACCTCCTCCCGTGAAAAAGTAGTATTTCGAGTTATCCAGGGTAGAGAGATAAAGTCCGGGGCACAGATCCTTAAACTCCTGGAGTGTATCACCGCCTCCGTACAGTTTGGTCGCTTCCGTATTATGATCGATCTTTCTGTCCAGGGCTGCCGAGCCCTCGGTGAAATGTGGAGTGAACCCCATAACGGCGTTAACAAAAATGGTCTTTGCCGAGTTCAGTGTATTTGAAATCTCCGGGTCCGTAAATGATTCTTGTGCTATATCAAGAATGTAATGGAGTTGCATGCCCTTTTTGAATTCATCGATGGACCTTATCCTGTATTTTCCCTCAATTTTTCCCTCCATGGTGTCCGATTCATACAGATACGGAAGCTCCAGTATCTTATGGTTTTCCCTGTCCATCTCCACGAGGTTTTTGGCAGCTTCGATGTCCTCCGTTTCAATACCGCTGATTGATACACCGTATTTTGCACAAAGGTATATATTATAAATGATACCTCCGAGAATTAATTTATCCACTTTTTTATAAATTTCGTTTAGTGGGCCGATCTTTGTATTGTACTTTGCACCCGCAATTACGGATATGAAAGGCCTTTCAGGCTGTAAGACCCGGGTGAGGTTCTGTATTTCTTTTTGCATGAGGTAACCGGCAAACGACGGCAGGTACCGTGTAATATCGAAGGTGGATACATGCGACTGCCACGAACCGAAGGCGTCGTTAACAAATACGTCGGCCAGACCTGCCAGCTGGAGGGCGAGAGAGTCTCTGTCTTCTGATTCCGATTCTTCTCCCTTAAACCATCTCGTGTTTGGAAGGTATATGGCGCCAATCCTCTTTTCTCTCAGGTCTCTGATGGCAAGATTTATCGAGGTATCAATACTTTTTATCCCCTCATCTTCCTCTGTCTTTAACGTGGGGCAAAAAATCTTTGTATGAAGCTTTCGTTCCAGGTATTCCGCAATGGGTGCAACAGATGTTGATTGATCTATTTTTATCTTTCCGGTCTTCTTGTCTTTCGGCCTTCCCACGTGCGTCATTATGATCGGCCTGCCGCCCCTCTCAACGATATTGAAGATAGTTCCGATGGTTTGATCTATCCGGTATGGGTCCTGGATGCTTCCCTTTTTGACGACGTTATGGTCAACCCTTAAAAGAACAATCTTGTTTTCCACATCGGCATCCTGCAAAAGAGGAAGTCTGGAATCAATATTTTGCTCCATAATAATCTTCCTTTTCCCTGTACTTTTATGTCAGTCAATGAGTGTTTTTTGCTTGAAGTATAAGATAAATTTGCGTGTGTGGCAAGTGGGTATCCTCGGAGTAAAGCAAACAAGCTTTTTCAGGGAGGTTTCTTAATAGTCAAGGCAGGGAACATAAATGAAGCCGGACAACGTGTTATTAGTGTGTTAAAATAATTTGACAATGATGTCCCATACTTCTATAATCCCCGCTTATAATATGTAAACGACCGCTATCTGTAGTTACCGTTATTTCAAAAGGAGACTGACCCATGAGACCACAGTTTAAACAGGTTTTTCCTTTGTTTATTATGATAATTTTAATTGCGTCCTGGGCCTTTGTTCCCCCTGTCGAGGCCGTAACGTGGGCAGAACAACCTTTGCTGGCGTGGGAGCGTACCGCCTTAAAGACCTTTGATATAAATAATTACGATAAGGTTATCGCCATGGCCAGGGAACAGGACGATGACCCAAACGGTAATGCGCCACTTTTTATTTACTTCAGCCATGCCCAGAAATATTACCTGGAAAAAAACAGGGCGTCGGCTGTTTATTACAAACAACAATATAATATCCTGCTCAACCGGCTGTCCGGTTCAAATATAGCGGTTCTTACGCGGCTGGTGGCCATGCCGCAAACATCATGGAACAAAAAAATCAACAATAAGTTCCTGGGTGCTGCCTTTGAGAGGGCAGGGAATGAAAAACACTTAGGGTCTATTCTTTTCTGTCTTACAAGTTCATCACCGGATGTAGCAAATTCGGCGATTAAGGGACTGCGTTCCATTTTACAGCGAAAACGTGAAATCGTTATGAACGGAGGCACGCTGAGCGAAGCAGACCGTGAGTGGATGAGCGACCAGCGTCTTTTGAAGCTTCTCGTCAGAAAGACGGGGGAATCTGTCAATCCAATGGCCGGATTTATGTCAAAGCTTCCAGCTTTTGCTCGAAAGAAGGCAACGGGTGGAGCCGCTGCGTGTCTGGCTTTGATTGAAGACCCGGCCCTGCCCATGTTGCGGGAAGCTGCAAGTATGGGTAATGCCAATGCGGCCAGCACCATCCAGCTCATTCAGGATGCAAGGGGCGCCCGCCTCGCAAGGTATCCGGATAGTACATGGTATAGCGCTGCAGGTCGCTAAAATTCCTTAAAATATGTAGGGCCTGTTCCCCGAACGGGCCAATATGGGCTTAAGTAACGAAATGAAGGGGAGTGAAGCTAATGCATCGTATCAGTAAAAAATTTCTATGTTTCGTATTAGTTTTGGTTTTCAGTACAATATGGGCAACTTGCCTGAATGCCAATGCCAGAACCAGGATAGCGGTGGTTGATATGGATTCCCAAGGGGAGAAAGCCAGGTCTCAGGAATTGGGCAAGATGGCCGCCCAGTCACTTACTGCTGCTTTCGTGCAGCAGGGCCGTTTTGACGTGGTGGAGCGGCAGGCCTTGCAGAAAGTGATTGAAGAACAACGGCTGGGTGTTAGCGGATTAATTGATGCCGATACAGCGGTTCAGTTAGGCAAGGTTACAGGAGCAACATATATTGTGACCGGTGCTATGATCAGTTACCCCCAGGGCATGAACCTGGTTGTCAAAATCCTCGAAACGGAAAGTGCTACCATTAAAGTAGCTGATAGTCTGACTGCCGGCAGTTATGCCGCCATCTCCAGGAAGATTCCCTCTTTTGTGGCCCGGCTGATGCAGCAATTTCCTGTTGAGGGGGTAATCATTCAGAAAAAAGGGAAAAATTTTATCCTTGATGTGGGCAGGAAGTCAGGTGTCAGTAGAGGCATGCAGTTTGAAGTTTTCTGGGAAGGCCAGCCCATTAAACACCCTGTTACTGGTGATATCCTTGGAGTGGAAAAGACCCGTATAGGTCAAATTAAAATTACTGAGGTTCAAGAAAAGTTAGCCTTTGCTAAAGTTGTGAGAACAGAACCGAAACACCGGGTATCTGTAGGACACCGTGTCATTTCCGTTAAGAAAACCCCTGTCATGGCCGACAGCTCATACGCCGTGTCATCGACAGGCGGTCTGCGCTTCCATCGCTCCTGGGGCCGTAAGGGGACGGGGACGGGTGATTTTTATGTGCCGTACGGGATAGCGGCTGATTCTGAAGGGAACGTTTACGTGGCGGACACATCCAACAATCGAATTCAGGTATTCGACACAAATGGTACCTTTAAAATAAGCTGGGGGCAGAAAGGAACAGGGCAGGGTGATTTGCTTCTTCCGTATGACATAGATGTGGATCGTCAGGGCAATGTATATGTGGCGGATACTTATAATTTCAGGGTTCAGAAATTTGATGCGAGCGGCAGGTTTATCCTCCAGTGGGGACATAAAGGCAAGGGTATCGGAGAATTTGCCTTTTTGAGTGGTATTGCCGCGGGGCCGGAGGGGTCGGTTTATACTGTCGATGCCAAGATGCACAGAGTTCAGGTCTTTGACAGTGAAGGAAGATTCCTGCGTTCCTGGGGGCAGGGGGGAAAGGGAAGTGGCGATTTTGTTGCCCCCATGGGAATCACAGTAGATAACAACGGTAACGTCTATGTAGCGGACAGCAAAATGCGAAGAGTGCAAAAATTCGGATCAAGAGGCAACCTGCTGACCGTTATTACGGGGAAGATGGTATATCCTGCCGACGTAGCCGTGGATCAAAACTCGGGAAACCTGTATGTGCTGGATGCTGCGACCCACTGCTTCTGGGAAATGAGTCCGACAGGGCAAAATCTCAGATCCTTCGGAGGGCCGGGCATCAGTAACTCTCAATTTGTAAAGCCGTATGGCATCTGTACGGATGTGGCGGGCAACATTTTTGTGGCTGATACCGCAAATTCGCGGGTGCAGAAGTTTTCCCGGCAGCAGGATTAATTTTTCTCAGACAGCGTAAGAGTTCCCTTAGCGACAGGATCAGCTCCCACAAATGCATCGACCTTAAAAAGGAATAAACTTCCGTATCCCTTCCTGATGGTTGCCTCCAGACGGAGAGTATCTCCCGGTTTGGCGGGGGTAAAAAATTTAATATCTACATTGGCAAGAAAAAGATTCATCTTCCCCTCGGATAGGCCTTTTTCTTTCCGTGTAAGTCCGAGAAGAAGTCCACTTGTTTGCGCCAGTGCCTCTGAAACAAGAACTCCCGGCATTATTGGCTGTCCGGGAAAATGACCGGCAAAAAAGTATTCATCAGGCAAGAGATCTTTTTCGGCAATGATTTTTTCTCCCGCTTTAAAATTAATAACCCTGTCTACAAACAGAAAAGGTCTCCTGTGCGGAAGTATCTTTTCAATAACGGGAATGTCATAGATGTAATTATTGGTCATGTCAACTTATCTATTACCTCTGACAGCTTCTCATTATTCGTTGTGTTCATGATTTCTATGTTTCTGTCTATCCACCTGACCGTCCTGAAGAGTGTGGCGCCGGGTCCAACTTCAACAAATAATCTGTTGTTTCTGTTGCCAAGTTTTTTGACCAAATCAACCCATAAAACCGGACGGCTTAGCTGGGCAGCCATCATCTTTTTCAATTCTTCCTCGCTGGGCAGGGTATCCAGAGAAAAGTAGGATATGAGCGGTATTTGAGGGTCATTCACATGAGTATCTTCAAATTCCCTTAAAAAGCGTGTACCGCTATTTTCCATAAACTTTGAGTGATAGGCTGTGGCTACAGATAATTTATAGGCATCCAGGGCTCCCTCATTGAGAGAAATTTCCATCGCTTTCGTAACGGAGGAACTAATGCCGGAAATGACGATCTGACGCGGTGTGTTCAGGATAGCAACTTCGACGTCCCCTGTCTTCCGGCAGAAATGTTTCACTTCTTCGAGAGAAAGCCCGAAGATGACCGCCATGCTTCCTTCTATTTTTTGGCCTTCATCAAGAAGGATTTCACCGGCTCGTTTTACGATATGAAGACCGCATGCAAAATCAAAACAGCCGGCCGCATAGGCGGCGGAGTAAAAACCGGAACTGTATCCCGAAACCACGCAGGGAAGGATATTTTGTGTCATTAGTATATCGGTAAGGGCACAACTGACCGTGTAAACGGCAAGCTGGGCATTCAAGTCACTATTCAGTTCTTCTTCAGGGCCTTCGAAACAGAGCCGGCTTAAGGAAAAACCGAGAAGACGATCGGCATGATCAAATATTTCCCGGGCTTCCGGATAGGTCTGATACAGATCAAGTCCCATGCCAACATGCTGAGATCCCTGTCCGGGGTATAAAAAGGCAACACTATTTTTCACTGAAATTCCTCAGGATGACTTTGATTCATTTTCCCTATAGCTTTTTCATTTTTTCTTTTACCTTGATTTTAAGTTCATCATCCTTGCTTATTTCAATAATTTTTTCATAGATGTCATTGGCTTTGGAACGCAGCTGCGTTGAATGAATCGAATTTTTTTCACCTTTATCAAAAAAATCTGCCCGTGCGCAGTACGCATCAGCCAGAACAAGCATATAATCTGTGTTATCAGGTTCAAAACGCAGTGCCTTTTCGATGGTATTAATAGCCCTTACGGGTCTGTCATTAATCAGGAGGCTCTTTGCCGTTATATAATAAAGATCCTGATGGGCTCGAATTTTGTCGAGCCTTTGTGCCGTATCGTAAGGTTGATTAACAAGTGTTTTATAAGCTACGTCCCCCTTTTCTTTCAGGATGGCACATTTTTCAACCTGAGCCTTAGCTAACAGAATATTTAATTCAAAATTATTTGGGGCAGCATATGCTTCACCTGTTAACAGCCGAATCACATCGTCATACTTTTTCTCCTTATACAATGCTTCTGCCTGAGCGTATATGTCTGACTGATCAGATTGAGAAGAAGAATTAGCAGCAATCAATACTGGTAATTCGTTTCTCGATGATTGGATGCCATCCGAATTCTGAACCCAGGATAACGCGTCATTAAATGGAACGAAAAGAATTAAAGCTAAAAAGAAACAACTGAAAATCCGAATAAGTTTTTTCATTGCAGACCTCCTTTTAAAAATCGTTTTCATCTTTTTCCGGGACGTTTATTTTAAAAATGCCTGGTGGCAGGGGCTCATTAACCGAAGTGAATTTTAGATTTATAGAGGTATAATCCCCTTCCTTTTCCTTAAAGCAAATCCTCTCCGGGAGCCACTGCGTCGGCCTTACTTCTATTTCGATCATATCGATTCGGTTTGCAATCTCCTTCAGCTTTGGCGTAAATCTCAGATGATAGGCACCTGAATCAGTCTTTGAGACAAGCTGGATTGAATATTGTTTCCGGAATTCTTCAACGGACTGGCCGATACCGAGATATTTTTTGAGAAAATTATTTCCGAGATATTTTTCTTTTGTTTTTAATATATCAGGGTAATATATGAGAAGCAACCCACTTTTTATAAGCACCATTACAGATGACGGGCTGGTAACTTCAAAGAGCATTTTGCCTTCCGAATCAAAATAGATTATCCCCTCGGAATACAATGGTTCCTTGAGTAACCTGGTGTTTTTGGTTTGCGCGAACTTTGCCGTCAGGGTTTTCAGACTTTTTTCCTTGTCTTTCATGTTTTTTATCACCCAGCTCAATTCCGACTCCGTATGCAAATTGGTTCCGGATGGAAAAACAGGGCACGGATTCAAAAACAGGATCAGGCCCATGAATATGAGAACAGCATATCTTTTTAAGGGACTTTTTTTCATGACATATTCCTTAGAGTCTTTTTCCATGCTTGCCTGAAGCCATAATTTTGCACGCCGTAGAAGAGGCTGTTTCTATTAAAAGGAAAGAGCCTTACCAGTATGGACCGGTGTCCGTACAATTTTCTGTACGCCCAGTTAAAACCGTCCTGCAACTCTTTTGGAGTCATTTTTTTCGGTCTGAACACAACATGATTCATATCATACTTTTCCCAGTCCATATCTGTTATCCTGTTTTCTCTCAGCAAGGTCTCGTAGATCCGTGTTCCCGGAAACGGGGTCAATACTGAAAACAAAACTGCCTCAAGATGAGTCTTTTCGATAAAACGTATCACATCGGAAAAGACGGAACTGTCGTCATAGTCCGTACCGAAAATGAATGATCCCTGGATGCCAATCCCGTGGTCATGAATCATTTTTATGGCTTCCTTATAATCATCTGCGCGGTTCATCGATTTCCCCATTGCCTTCAGATTTTCCTGTGACAGGGATTCAAATCCGATGAAAAGTCCCTTGCATCCGCTCCTTTGAGCCAGATCTAAAAGTTCTCTGTCTTTGACAATACTCAGAGAAGCCTGGCTGAACCATTTGATCTTCAGAGGTATAAGCGCCCTGAAGAGCTCTTTCGCATACGAGGGTTTTCCTGCAATATTATCATCGACGAAGAAGAGAAATCCTTTTTCCATATGGCCAATTTCACTGATAACGTCTTCTACCGGTCTGACACGATAGGTCCGGCCGTAAAAGGAGGTAACTGAACAGAACTCACAGTCAAACGGACATCCTCGAGTCGTTTGAATGGTGTTCGTAAAAAAATAACTCTTTCTGTTTAAAAGATTTCGTTTCGGGACAGGAAACCGCTCCAGGCTGGAGAAATTAGTGGATTTGTAAAAGGGTTGGAGATTGCCCCGTTTAAAGTCTGAAAGTACAAGGGGCCAGGTTTCTTCAGCCTCACCCACGACCACCGAGTCTGCATGGATTTTAGCTTCATCCTTCATCATGGTGGGATGAATGCCGCCTAATACAACGGATACCCCTTTTCCCCTGAAAGAGTCGGCAATTTCATACCCCCTTTTGGCCAGAGGTGTCATAATGGAAATAGCAGCGAGGTCAGGCAAATCAGAAAAATCGAGAGAGTCCACATTCTCATCAACGATGGAAACTTCCCAGTCTTCACCGGTCAGGGCAGCCAGAGTTGTCAGGGCGAGGTAAGGGAAACGGAAGTAAATCTGCCCCCAGAGGCTTCCCTCAGGCCATTTGGGTGCAACCATCAGGAGTTTCATTTCACCATCCTTTCAGTTATAGGATCAGGGCAATACCACTGGTCGGGATAGCGGCGGATATATTTTTCAAATATTCGGGCTGTTTTGCCAAGATTTTCTTCGATAGCATCATCCATGCTTCCCTCCGAGGAGAGTGGTATGACTTCTTCCAGCACCCCGAAGTATCTGCCGTCCGGTTGCCTGAGGACAAACGAAGGAATAAGGGCCGCCCCGGATTTCATGGCCATGATAACAGGTCCCACGGGGAAAATAACCTTCCTGCCGAAGAAGGTAATTGGTCGGCCACGTTCGTAAAAATCCCTGTCACCAAGCATGGCTACAATTCCATTGTTGCGAAGGTATCGCATAATTTCGATGCCGGAGAAAGGCGATTGATGATCCATCTCGATCACGCTTATTCCCTTGTCTTTTCTCAGGTGATTAACCAGGGCATTTGTTGTTGTAGAGTTGTGTGCCATGGCAACCACGGCCAGGGGGTAATTTAGAAGTCGCAGCATACTCCCGCCGATTTCCCAGTTACCCACATGGGCCGTCAGAAAAATTACCCCTTTTCCTTTTTCGAGAGCCTTTTTAAGAATGTCTTCTCCTTTAATATAAGCAAAAAACTTTCTGATTTTGTTGGGCGGGAGCTGGGGTATTAAAAAGAAATCCACCATATACTGCCCGTAGTTTATGTAAGTCCGGCGGACCGTTTTTCTAATAAAGGGATCATCCACCTGTTTATCCAGGGCCATGGAAAGATTACATGCTAATCCATTGCGGTCCCTGCGCGAAAACGCATGAACCAGTAATACCACGATTTTTCCCAACCAGTGGCATAGTCTGGTGGGCATGTACCTGACAAACAGGAAGATTGCATAATAGGAAATCGGACTGTCAAGTTTGTGACTTCTCATTTAGTCGGTCTCAATACACCTTTCTCGAATTTGTTCGTAATTTCTCACGTTAATGCACCATATTTCAGGTCAAGATTTTTCTCTATGGCGGATTTTACAGCGGCCGTCAGTTCTTCCTTACCGTTCTCGTCAAATGCACACGGATCAATCGGATCACCAACAATAATCTCCATCTTTCCGGGCATCAGCGCCAGAGTGCCTTTAGGAAGTGCGAAACGGCCCCCGTTTACGGTTACCGGTAAAATGTGGATGCCTGATCTCATGGCCAAAGTTGCCCCGCCCAGGCGGAATCTCTGCAGACGGCCATTTTTGCTTCTTGTCCCCTCGGGGAAAATAATAATAGAAGTTCCTTTTTTAATTTTTTGAACGGCCGCTTCCAGACCCATATATGCATTTTTTCGATCATGTCTGTCGATGTAAATGTGTCCCATTTTTTCGAGGGCGTAGCCAAAGAAGGGGACTTTTCTTATTTCCTTTTTGACAATCCACCGGATCTGAAGGGGCAGTTTTCCTATCAATGCCCAGACATCAAAGAGACTCTGGTGATTTGACATGACTATGTAATTACTTCCTTTATCTATCTTTTCCTTGCCTCTGATCTTCACCCTCGTACCGGCAAGGAAGATGTTGAGCAGAGACCAGAACCTGCCTATGTAATGGACTATGTTTCCATTCTGATCGAACGGGGAAATCATGATGACAATCAGGCCTAATACGAAAGTGTTAAATATGAGGAAAATTATGAGGAAAATCAGGTAAAAGGGACGTATCAAGGGATACACTACCCGGTAAAAAATGACCTTCAGGATTTCCATTTCCGATCCTCATGTTTCCATAAAAAACTTTACAACACATTCTTATTGTGTTTAATTTCGCTTCCCTTTGAAGATTATGCATAATTTTTATCAGGCGATTTACTATAGCTAACATAAAAAAATGTCAAACTCAAATTACAAGATATGTCTCGATCTTAAGCAACGAAGCGGTAGGGTATTGTTGAGCAAGTTTCGAGACCTTTGCATAACGTCCCCTTTTGCCCAATTTCTGCGTCAGGCTCAAATTTTAATCCTCAAAATATCCAATATATTCCTGTGGTTAAAGTCTTCGCCTTCCTTGAACTTGAACAAATTTGAACATTCTGCAAAGATCTCGTTTCCTCGAAGGAAACCTGCCCGGGTTTGTCTTTCAATCTGTGTCCTCATCCTGTGTTTGTTCGGATGTTCCACGAAATATACTGTCAAATCTCCCGAATATGATGTTTATGGAGGAGAGGTCAATCAGCATACCCGTCTGATTCAGGCAGAAAGGAGCAGGATATTTCAGATTCTGACACAGGAAGAAATGTTCAAAAAGATATGTCCGAAAGGTACTATCGTAACTTATGAACCCCCGTTACCCCATCAGACGGGGACGCTGGTCAGGACGAAAATAGATCATATTTTTAAGCTGGAGTGGCGCTCACGGGTAGAGGAGGTAATTCCCGATACTAAAATCAGGCTTCAGTTCCTGGACGGTTTTTTTGCCGGAGGAACGGAAATCTGGGAACTTGAAAGTATTGGTGAAAGCACTCGAGTCACTCAGACGATTATTGTGAAGCCGGAAGGCTTTGTCAGAAAAATGTTCTGGGGTTTGAAGGTCAGGCTTAAACACAATAAAATGGTTGAGGCTTTTCTTGACAATTTGAAGAAGGTTTCTGAAAAGAATTGACCGTAATGGATTGATTGTCCCGATGCAAAAATTAAGTAGCTGCATTCTTTGCAATGCTTCAAAATTTCGCATTATCCACCAGAAAGATCGGTGGAAATATTGCCGCTGTCTGAACTGCGGCCTCGTGTATCTTCATCCACGTCCAACAGCACAGGAATTAATGAAAAATTATGAAGATTATCTGCCCACCCCGTCGGAAGAAATAGACAAGTGGAAAAAGATGATGGAACAGATTATCGATAAATCTGCCGATCTGATAGAAGCCAGAACAAATACCGGCGGAGGAAGATTGCTGGATATCGGTTGCGGATACGGCTTTTTTTTAAAGGAAATGAAGCTTCGGGGGTGGGATGTAGAAGGGGTGGAGGTATCACAAACGGGCAGACAATATGCGCGGGATAAATGGGGTATCAACGTTTATTCTCAACCAGTTGAAGACATTGACATTCCTGAAAACTCATTCGATGTCGTTACTCTGTTTTATCTCATTGAGCATGTTAATAATCCCATGGCGTTACTGAGGGAAGTTAACAGGATCCTCAGGCCGGGTGGTCTTATCCTGCTGCGCTGGCCTCACACGACTCCGATAGTCAGGCTACTGGGTCCTCTCAGCAGGAAACTGGATCTTTATCATACACCCTATCATCTCTATGATTTTTCACCAGAGACAATGAAGATGCTTATGGCGATTACTGATTTTAAGAATGTTGAAACAATAATCGGAGGTTACACCCTTCCACCCCGGGAAATGAATCGATGGGCATCAATGATTTTCGGTGGGCTGGGTGAAGCCTTGTATTTTTTATCAGGAAGCAATATTTTATTGCCGGGGGTGAGCAAGACGACCCTGGCCCTTAAGGCAGGTTAGATTCTTTATTCTCAATAACTGCGTTCTTTGCGCAGATGTTGGCGGAAAATAAATTCGAAATCCGAAGTACGAAATTCGAAACAATATCAAAATCTTAAACTCGAATGTCCAAAACTGTTTCGAAAATTTGTTATTTGACTTCGACGTGAGCGCTCAGTCGAACGATATTCGGATTTGTTTCGTATTTAGATATTCGAATTTCGGATTTGCCGCTTTGCCGCATTAGTATTGTGTACAAACAACTTTCGCATAAATGGAGTAAACTGCTGATGGCCCATTTCTGGTTGAAAAAGCTGGCCCTGTCGGTTTTGGCTGTACTGATATTGTTGATGCTGGCAGTCAGGGTGGTAAATGCAGGTGATGCAGGGCCCAAGGTGATCATCATCGAATTCCATGGGCTGAAACGGGGCATTATCAAAAATAACCTGGAGGAATTGCCGCATTTCCAAGAACTTATCAATGGTTCTCAAAATAAGCAGTCGTATGTCTACCTCCCTGAGGTTTTCACCACCATCCCCGGTGGGTCCGTGCCGGATATAACCTCTATGTACACCGGGCTTTACCCCGGGCGAACCGGAGTTGTTTCCACCATCTGGTTTGATCGAAGCACCGCCAGGATACACACATTGATCTCCTATTTTCAGCAACGGATCAATCGCATTCTGGAATCCAGGGGAGTCAAAACACTCTTCGACTATGTCGGGGAGGCAGGCAAACATTCCATGACCAGTATGCTAATGGTGAACAAGGGGGCAGACTGGTCATTGAAGTCCGGTGCATTCTTTTGGGGAAACGCGTCATCACTGGGTTTCCTCCGTAATGGGCGCTGGTTCCCGGATAGCCATTATATCGACGACAGGACACTCAGCGCCTTTCTCACAGGCCATGTATTATCATATAGCAAAAGTCTGTCCGGAGTCCTCCAGTATCGGCACATGATTCCTGATGTCATGGTAGTGGAACTGCTCGGGACAGACCTGTTTTCCCACTTTCCGACCCGGGATTTAGTGAAGCAAAATGCTTCTATAGACGATGTCCAGAAGTATTATGCTAAAAATGTTCTGGATCCGTTGATAGGCAGGCTAATCAGTTTTTTGAAGGAAGCAGGATGTTATAATGATATCATTTTTTTTCTGGTTTCAGATCATGGCTTCACGAGGATTAATAAACATATTAGAGATGATACGGTCAATGGCAGCCTCCGCGGGCAGTTTAAACTGCCCGGATTGGAAACGGACAATCGTCAGGCTGATGCGGTTATTATGCCGGGGGCCTGCACCAAGGAAATTTACCTCAAAAATCGCCAAACCCGAAACTGGATGGACCCCCCCGGATTGCTGGCCGATGTCAAGCCGGCAGTGGACCTGCTACTCGTAAATGCGGATATCCAGGATTGTATGAACACAATGGTAATACGCCAGTATCCCGGTGAGCGATATAATGGATTGGAGGAGAATGATCAATGGTGGGTTTTCGACTGGCGCACCTATCAGACAGACGTCAAAGACGACGCTGCATTTCTACGGGCCTTGCAGCCCTTGAGTATGCTGGAAAAAAGTTTTGAATTGAAGGAATATGTAGTGCAGGGGCTGAGAAAGCAGTACACGAAAGAGACGGCCCCCGATATCAAGCTTATCAATAAAGAAGGTTTTTACTTTGAACGTGATTTCGATAAATACGGTCACCATGGCAGTTACTATCCGGATGATTCCATCGTCTCATTCTGGGTAGCCGGTCCCGGACTGGCTCGTATACTTCCCGGCCGTCATCTCCTTGACAGCCCTGCTTCAATTCTGGATCTGGTTCCGATGGTAACCTATCTTCTTGGGATACCGTTGCCCGAAGGTCTTGATGGAGAGAATCCCCTGGTAAGCATTCAGGTCAAACCTGCAGAATTCGGAGCGGCAGCCCCGGCTGACGTGGGGTGTTGTATGCAATACCATACAACTACGAACTAAAAGTCATACAAGATGTATAGAGTGAGACCTTTGAAAAATGTTCAGTTTCGTTCAAGTTCAAGGAAGGCGAAAATTTTAACCGCAGGAATACATTGAGTATTTTGAGGATTAAAATTTGAGCCTGACGGCGAAATTGGGCGAAAGGGGGCGTTTTGCAAAGGTCTCAGAGTTACACCGTTTACTGCTTTGAAACCCTCCTGAGCCAGCCATGTAGGGAATAACCTATATTTTCTTTCATTTGATCTGTGTCATAGCTAAACAATATCAAACAGTTATGGTTTGGCATCTTTTTTGTAACATTTAATGTTTCAGTATGATAAGTCTATTAATTATTACAGGAATATTGATAGTATTCGTCTGCACGATTTCGATGTGCAAGATCGCTAAAAAGACGATGCCGGCAGTAGTATATGACACATGGCAGAAACGTGCTACTAAGGTCTCAAGTAAGCCGTTCCTGAAAAAAAGTCCAGAGCATGTCTCTGAACCTAATACGACAGTATCTATCCCGGAGCAATGGAATAAACCCCTTGTCGCTCTTTAAGAAAGGCTTCATTGAAATTGAAATACAACCTGAGGTTATCTCTTTTCATCTTAACTATTATTGGACTGTGTTTGATAGCTCAAAGTAGTTGGGCGACCACCGCGTATGTGACAGACTCTTTTACTATCACCCTTCGTACCGGACCCAGCAATCAAAACAAAATTATCGCAATGCTTTCCTCCGGTAACCCGGTAGAAGTTCTGGAATCAGATGGCGACTGGAGTCAGGTTCGCGTTTTAGAAGGGAAAATGAGCGGCAAGGAGGGCTGGGTGTTTAGCAGGTATTTGTTGACTCGTCTACCCTGGAAAAAACAGAGTGAGTCGTTACGGAAGGAAAACGAGTTACTGAAAGATAAACTGCCTGTCGTTGAAAAAAAGTTAAATGATGCACTCCAGAGGGAAAAAACCCTGACAATAAAACTGCGAGACAATACAAAAACACTCAATACATTAGAAGGTGAATACACATCACTGAAACAGGGCTCCGGCGGCTATTTGAAGCTAAAGAAAAAATATGATGAGACTCAATCAGCACTGAAAACAGCTCAACAAAACCTTCAAAAATTTACTGAAGAAAATAAAATATTAAAATCCTCACAGGCAATCAAATGGTTTTTAGCAGGCTCCCTGGTTCTTCTCTTCGGCTTGATAATCGGTCTGGTAGTAGGCCAAAGGCAAAAGAAACAGCGATCAACATTAATGTCTTAGATGTTAGCTCGCATTGAATAAAAAAAGGAGGAGGAGAAAGATGTTAAGAAGAACATTATTAATTTTTACCTGTGTAGTGTTTTTATTTGCCGGCATGGGAATGGCATCTGCCCAACAAAATATAACAGCTTCATTAAAGGCATATCCGGCATCTTATTCCGGTAAATGTCCTGCTAAGATTACATTTAAGGGAATAATCACTGTTACGAAACCGGGCAAAGTGCAGTATAAGTTTATAAGGAGCGACGGCGCTCTTGCTCTCATAGATACATTAATCTTCAAAAAACCGGGAACAAAGCCGGTGAGTACAACATGGACTATAGGCAAAAATTACTCCGGATGGGAGGCAATAAAAGTTTTGTATCCGCAGGAGGTCGAATCAAACAAAGCAAATTTCAAGATCCTGTGTAAGGCAGCCGGTGCAGAAAAGGATCTTTCCATCAGGATAACGAAATGTCCCAAGAGTGTAAAACAGGGGCAGAGTCTTGGTGCAACGTTTCAGGTAACGGGGAAAAGTACGTTTCCAAACGCGCTGAAAAGTATTGCGGTTGACATAATCCTTACATCAAAACGAACATACCCCGTCCCGGTGCCATATGCTGTCTACTTACCTAATTATTCAGACGGTGTTCTTCTCAAAGGAGGAAGGGAACATATCTCATTTAAAGGTCCCGGAACGGTAACGGTAAAGCTGAATGGCACTAATACCATTCCAGCCGATACTCCCCCCGGCATATACTATTTAGGAGCAGTAATAGATGCAGGAAACAAGGCAAAAGAGGGCAATGAAAAAAACAACGTTTCATTTTGCAGGATAAAGGTTGTAAGCAGTACGGTGGCACGTCCTGACCTTGGTATGTATGGGTTTCTTGAAATCGGCAAGAAGAAAAGGCAGGTTAAATGGGGCAACTCAATTGTTTTAACTCCCAATGACGCTACATTGGTATCCCAGGGAAAACCGGCATTTGAAGTTTATTATTCATATAGAGAATACAATGGTGTTGCTGCTTCTGGATTCAAGAATAAAATATTTTTTAATGATAAACTTCGCAGTCAGCAGACAAAACTGAGTGTTGGTCCCAAACAGATAAAGAATGTTCATACACAAGCCTATCTTGGTCCCGAAAACGGCAAATTGCAGATAAAAATCGATGCTGACAACGAAGTTAACGAATCCCGGGAAGATAACAACTTCCACTTCTATGTAAATTTACAATTCAAAGGATTCTAAATGAGGGTTTACCAGGGGCAGCGACCATATCAGAGATATGGACGTTGCCCCTGTCTTTCGCTATTTATCGGAACTTCTATAGCGGATAAACCCTGACCCACAGCATGGCATTAAAAAATATAATATGAGTATCATCCGAAATGTCAATGGATGATATTGAAGCGGAAGTGCCGGGGCAAGGATTACCCGTCGG
Organism: uncultured Syntrophaceae bacterium; assembly: GCA_964523565.1. Classification (GTDB taxonomy): domain Bacteria; phylum Desulfobacterota; class Syntrophia; order Syntrophales; family UBA6807; genus CAZGAK01. The sequence continues at coordinate 28,532 of CAZGAK010000022.1, forward strand.
CTTTGAGTGCCAGCTCTTCCAGCAGTTCCCACCGGGCATAGGCCGCCCCCAACTCCCGTTCCAGTTCATCCAGCCTGGCCTGCAGTCGTGCGACCTCCGTTCCGGCGTTCTTGTAGAGCTCGGGATCGGCCATGGCGGCGAAAAGGTCCTGCTTTCGCGCCTCCAGATCTTCGATGATGTCCGGCAGTTTCTCCCGTTCGCGCTGCTCCTTGAAGGTAAGCCTGCGGGGACCGGTGGGCACGCTGCGGAGTCTGCCCCTTTTGGGCTTTTGTTCCGGGGTTGATTCCTCCGGCTGGGGCCGCTGACGGAGCCAGTCGTCGTAACCGCCCACGTATTCTTCTACCCGGCCCGATCCTTCAAAGACCAGGGTAGAAGTGGCGACGTTGTTCAGGAAGGTGCGGTCGTGGCTTACCAGCAGGACCGTCCCGGTGTACTCGATCAGCATGGCTTCCAGCAGTTCCAGACTTTCTCCGTCCAGGTCGTTGGTGGGCTCGTCCAGGACCAGCACATTGGACGGCCGGGTGAAGAGCCTGGCCAGAAGGAGCCGGTTGCGCTCCCCGCCGGAAAGGGAGGTGATGGGGGCCCGGGCCTGGGCGGGTGAAAACAGGAAGTCCTGCAGATAGCCGATGACATGCCGCTGCTTCCCGTCCACCATGACCATATCGCCCTCATCTGTAACGTTTTCCTGAAGGGTCTTGCTTTCATCGAGTTGAGCCCTGAGCTGATCGAAATAGGCAACCTGCAGGCGGGTCCCGTGTCGAACGGACCCCCTGTCCGGTTCGATCTCTCCCAGCAGAATCCGAAGCAGCGTGGTTTTGCCGCAGCCGTTCGGTCCGATGACGCCGATTTTATCACCCCGCATGACGGTTGTTGAAAAATCCGTAATCAGGGGGTGGTTGTCATAGGCAACGGCAATATTCTTTGCTTCGATGGCCAGCCGGCCCGACCGCTCGGCCTCCTGCACCATGAGGCGCAGATTACCGCTCCGGGCACGGCGTTGCTCCACCTCGGCCCGCATCTTCATCAGGGCCCGCACCCGTCCCTCATTACGGGTTCGCCGTGCCTTGATACCCTGCCTGAGCCAGATCTCTTCGCTTCTCATATGTTTATCAAACTCTGCGTTGCGCGAGATTTCGTTCTCGAGCAGTTCCTGCTTGCGGGTGAGGTAATCGTCATAATTACCGGCAAACGAGGTCAGCATGCCCCGGTCGAGTTCAACGATGCGGGTGGATACCCGATTAAGGAAGGCCCGGTCGTGGGTGACAAAAATAATGGTTTTTCCCGAGCGGAGCAGGAACTGCTCCATCCAGACAATGGCGTCAATATCCAGATGATTGGTCGGTTCATCAAGCATGAGGATGTCCGGCTCGTTCACCAGCGCCCGCGCCAGGAGCACTCGCCGTTTCAGTCCGGCGGAAAGGGTGCTGCATACCGCCGTCTCATCGAGGCCCATGCGTGAGATGGCCGTCTGAACCTGCTGGTGCGGCTGTCCCGACGAGACGATATCGTAGACGGTGCCGTCCAGATCGAGGGGCACTTCCTGGGGCAGCAGGGCTGTTTTCAGCCCCTGAGCTTTCGTGATCATTCCGCTGTCGGGAGACAGCTCTCCATGGATCAATCGGAGCAGCGTGGTTTTACCGGTACCGTTGCGACCGATCAGGCAGATCCGTTCACCCCGCTCGATCTGCCAATCCGCCGCCTCGAGCAGTGCCGGGCCGCCGAAGCTCATGGTCACATTCTTGAGGATCACCAGCGCCATAAGATATTCCTTCCGGACCCGGCTTTCATCGCATGGAGCTTGAGCATCATGTTGTTCCTCTCTGGTGTCATCGGATGATTTCTGTTGTCGCAGGGTGGCATTCAGTCTGCCTCATCACATGAACCGCGGGGATCTTTTGTGTGGCCCTTGACATAGGCGAGATCCTCCCGGAGATTCACGCCGTCCGATGGCTGTCGTTCCTTCATTCGGTTTCTATAATGATACCGCACTGCTCGCACCGGTAAAGGACTTTTCCCTTGTCTGCCGCTTCAATCGCATCAAAATCATAGTGCTTCCTGCCATCTATCTCAAAACACTCGGGGCAATACCGTTCGTGCAGTTCGTCGGCGTTAATGGTCAGATGGCAGTCCCGGCATCGCAGCATATTTTTCTTTTCCGGCAACAGGACAAGGGTGAGGTGACTGCATGAAGTCATATGAGATACCGTTTCTTCAGATGATGGTTCGGGTGAGAATGGGTGCCCCGGTTCTTTGTTCTCGATCGATCGGTCTGCCGTTTCTTCGTCCTGCGGTCTGCCAGGATATCCTTTTGTCTTTCTCTGCCGCGGTACGTTTTTTCCACGAAACAGGGTTTTCCGGTAAAGGGGTCACGTTCCGTCCAGTACATGAGGGTGGAATAGGTCGACGGCGTGGGCGTGAACACCTGAACCTGCTCGGGCAGGAGTTGCAGGTCCCTGAGGGCAAATGACCGGAGCCGTGCCATATCGTCGTCGGTGCACCCTGGATGGGCGGCGATGAGATAGTAGGTGAGAAACAGATTCTTTTCCTCCCGGATTGTAAGGTCGAAAAAGAGCTCCCTGAAGGTGAGAAGTGCCTCCCATCCCGATTTCCCCATTTTCTGCAGGACATGCGTTTCCGAATGTTCCGGTGCGAGCTTCATCTGTCCCGAAACGTGATGACGGATAACCTGCTTCAGGTATTCCGTGCCGTGTTTCTTGTCGGCCAGGATCAGGTCATGCCGTATCCCCGAGGCAATAAATACCTTTTTAACACCATCCACCGCCCGGAGCGCTTTCAGCAGCGATATCTGTTGTTCGTGATTTGTCGTAAGCCGGGAGCATATCTTCGGGAAGAGGCATCGTTTGTCCTGGCAGCAGCCCTGCTTCTCTTTTCTGGCACAGTCGATGCCGTACATATTGGCCGTCGGTCCCCCTACATCCTGTATGATCCCCTTAAAACGGGGGTGCCGTGTGAACGTGCGGGCTTCCTTGAGGATTGACGCCCGGCTGCGCCACGTCACATTCCGTCCCTGATGGACCGTTATGGCACAGAAATTACATTCTCCATAACATCCCCGATGGGTTGCGATGGAGAAGCCGATGGTGTCCAGGGCCTTCACCTCCCCCTGGCTCCGGTAATAGGGATGAAGCTCCCGTTCATAGTTCAGATCGTGGACGGCATCGAGCTCCCCGCCGGAGAGAGCATGCGCGGGAGGGGTCTGAATGAGATAGCGGGTGTCCTGTTTCTGCGCCAGCGGCAGGGCGGTCATGGGATCATTGTTACGATAAAAGAGGTGGAACATTTCCGTGAAGGCATCTTTATCCTGTGCCGCGTGCTCGAAAGACGGCAATTCCAGACAGCCCTCGGGAATGGTGGGGGACGCATAACAGATTCCCCGAATTCCACGGGGGTCGCCGCCCGCTTTGAGGCAGGCCGCCAGTTCGACAACGGAACGGTCCGCCATGCCATAGAGCAGGTAATCGGCCTTTGCGTCAAAAAGAATGGATCGTCGTATCGTATTGGACCAGAAATCATAATGGGCGATCCGTCGCAGGCTGGCCTCGATGCCGCCGAGAACAATGGGTCTGGTTTTCTTGAAATAGGTCCTGATGAGATTGCTGTAGACAATGGTTGCCCGATCGGGGCGGCGGTTGTTCACATTTCCCGGCGTATAGTCGTCACGGTTGCGCTTCCGGCCCGTGGCGGTATAGTTGGCCACCATGGAATCGATGCAACCGCCGGTCACGCCCCAGAACAATCGGGGTTCTCCCAGCCGGCTGATGTCGTCGCCCGAGGCCGTGTCGGGCTGGGCAATAATGCCCACTCGGTAACCGGCATTGAGGAGGAGCTTCCCGATGACGCCCACGCCGACGAAGGGCGAGTCAATATAACCGTCGCCGGTTATCAGGATGATATCGAGCCCGTCCCATCCAAGCTCTTTCATCTCCTTCTGTGTAGTGGGAAGAAACATAGGAATTGTCCTGTAATCCGGGAGCCGCAGAATGGCTCCGATGCCACCTGAGGAGGCCGTTAAAAAACCTTTCAGGATTATGTGCCCTCATTTTCGGGGCTACAATCCGTAAGCGGTTAAGAAGTTACCTGCACCACTTGAATACTATGACCATCATATTCAACCGTCTGGCCGTTTCTGATTTTACATCGTTTTCTGTATTCGACGGTTCCGTCAACGATGGCCAGTCCGTTTTCGATTACTATTTTTGCCGCACCGCCCGTTTCACACAACGCCGATGCCTTTAACAGCTTGTTCAGTTCGATATAGTCACCCGATAATTCGAATGTTTCCACGCTATCTCCTTTACGACCCCTTAAGTGATTCAAAGAGATATTCAAGCCCGTTAGTTTTTATTTCATACACCGTACGAAGCATATCACCCAGTTCGCCTTCGGGAAAGCCTGTTCGGGAAAACCAGACGACATATGATTCAGGAAGATCCACAAGATACCGGCCGGCATATTTGCCGTACGGCATTTTTGCCTGAGCCAGCTTCAACAGGTAGTGATAATCGGGATAAACGGGGGTCCCCGATTCATTGTTGTCGGAATTCATGAAAGAGTCCTTTTCGTACTGCTCGCCATCGCCGGTGCGTTGCATCATCCGCCGGATTTTAGTACTGATTATTTCGCAAAAAGGATCAATTACCTTGTCGTGTCATTCCCGCAGAAGCGGGAATCTGATGATTATCCGGCAGGATGACGCCAGTATCGTTAATAATAGATCACCCCGGTTCCTTTAATACGGATTCTCAAATCTTACAACATCATTTTTGCTCGCACGTTGATGGTGTACAATTTGGCATTCGTATTTCCCGGGAAGCCCGTCTTTATACTCGAAATTGCTTTTAAAGGAGGATATCAGGCGGGTTTGATGGATTTAATTTTTGATTACGAACGGTTGTGGTGGTTGGAGTCTGGTCAAATCTTGGAATGCCTGGTCAATAGTAAACGACCCTTTTTCTTCCTGCCGTCATAAGTCAAACAGCGACTTGACCCCTTATCTTCTTTTACCGGTAGCCCCTGTCCTGAATTTAAGGATATCCAGTAAGGACCCCTGAACAGATCGAATGGACATGATCCGTGATCTTCACCGGGGGTTATTTCTTCCTGAGGGCTATCTTCAGGACATCCATCATCTCATCGACAAAATGGAAGGTTATCTCTTTCCGTGTCTTTTCAGGGATATCCTCGATATCCTTCATGTTCCACTTG
>CAZGAK010000023.1:0-32995 GCA_964523565.1 uncultured Syntrophaceae bacterium
CCCACCGCAGAGAACGAACCAAGTTTTGGATTCAGCGGTCTTAAATAAATCCAAAGAGCTATCCCGAAAGTAATATAGATCAAGGCAAGAAATGTTTTCAGCAGAGCGCTTCTTTCGGCGCCTGGCCTTTTAAAGCATAAAAAGGCAAACAATAAAGTCCCAATTGCGAAAATGACTGGCAGGATAATGGAATATGGAAACAATTCCGTATTCATCCGAACGAAAGATTCGATAAAGTGGTTGGATGTAGCTGTCATAATTTACTCCATAAATTCTTGTTTTGCTTCAACTCCTACGGTTTTCTCACTTTTTGATTCAGCCATCCGCTGGAACGGCGAAGTGCCCATGGATGCAATTTCTTCTTAAACTTCGGGAGAGATTCTATCATCTCTTTTAGCGGAGTAAGGTCGTCGGCATAAAAGGGATCTCTTCCTTCTACCGCCGTGAGCTGTTGTGCCCCTGTAACACCTGACTTTGAAAACTGGATTGATATGTCTTTCCTCTCCGGATACCTGGCAAAATTCAGATTCTTTTTCAAAAGGATTTCATGAAGTTCTCTGTCAAATGTAGCCTCCATCGGTACCCACCTGCCGTTTAATTTCACTTCAGGATAGGTGTGGAGAAACGGACTTGCCCAGAAGAAGTATGACAAGGGATGAAGCAGGTCCCGTAAGGCCTCCTTGCTAACCCACATGAAATGCAGGCGTACGGGAATACCGGCCTCTTTCGCCATTTCAGCAAGCAAGACGGCCTTATGCATGCAGGAACCCCGTCCAACAGCCAATACCTCTTCGGCGCTCATCAAGGAGTTTTCCAAAAAATCAAAAACTATCTGGTCCCGAACGAAATAAAATATCTTTTCCAATTTTTCCTCCGGCGTATTTGCGTCTCTAGTGATATCTTTTACTGTTTCTTTGAGTGAATTTTCCATAATTCTTACCTCCCTGGCACTAACAAATTCAGGCTTGAGCAGATTGCAACAGGCCAAGCCTGTTAAAACCATTCCCACAATCACAAAACTCCTTAAAATTTCTTTCATATCAACTTTCCTCTTTTAATGTTTATAGTTTAGATTCTAAACCTTTTGGTCAAAATTTTTTATCTCTTCATATATGTACTTAAGTACTTATCAATCTTTACAAGTATATTTTGAAAAAATACGACTTGTTCAGGGGTCATATCATCCACTTCATCCATGATTTCGGAATAAAATTTTGCATGAAAGCTTTCGTGCCCTTTAAAAGCAATTTCCCCCTTTTTTTGCAATTTCAAGATGACCTCTTTTTCATTATTATTGTCTCTTGATTTCTCCACAAGATTTTTTCGTTCCAGTTTATTGACGATTTGTGAAACTGCCCCCTTAGTTACCCCCAGAGTCTTTGCCAGATTTGTCACATTTATTCCCGGATTTCTCCCTATGATCTCTATATTATGGATTTCCGAAGGATATAGAAGATCACCGGTGTCGAAATCCCGTGGTTTTTTCTCTATAGAGATAAATTTATTGATTATTCTATTGAAGGTTTCCGCAAAATTTATGAATACTTTATGTTTTGTCATGCCATTATAGTATAGACCCTAAACAATATTGTCAAGTAAAAAATTTGGCGATGTCACACGGCGATAAAAACTGTATACAGGAAAAAAAAGGGGGGGGGTGAAAGTACCTTTTCAACTTGTTGTCGGTCTTATAGTCAGCGAGCCGATTGTGTTTCAATCCTTATTTTCCGCCAGTTTGTCTGTAACCATACAGGCTTACTCCTTTTGCCGATTCTTGCTTTCAATGTGCTTCATATACCTGGAAAACAAGGAAGGATTCATTTCCTTCATCTGCCTGCGAATATCTATGAAGTCAATCCCCTTGACAAGTTTCATAAATGGCTCATTATCACAGAGAATAATGGCCCTGATAAATAATTTCGCTTTAAGGTCAGATGTCGGTTCTTTTAAATATGCCTTTCGTAATGCGAGATATTCGTCCACGAACTTTTTGAGTTCCTCATTCAGTCTTATAGCTTTGGGTTTGAACAATCCCTGGATATAGGCATAATTTGGAAGCCATTCGGCAGCCAATGAATTGTCCATATCGAATGTTTCAATAAGCTGATCTCTTAATTTCAGAAGTTCTTTGTCCTTCACATGGTCCCAATCCATATGCGCAGGATTGATCAAACATGCCTCCAGATAACACTTTCTGGCAACGGTCGGGTCGCCACCCCGCAATATATGAGCGTCCCCAAGGTAACCATAAATCGCGGCATTGTTTTGCGTTGTGAGAATACAGGCCTGAAGGGATTCAACGGCAAGGTCGTATCTGCCGGCTTGCATATAAACATAACCCATGGGAATATTGTCGGAAAGATAAGGTGCATCATTCAGATTGCAACGATCGATCGCATCGAGTACCTTTTGGAAAAGAGAGCTTTTGATTTCTGAAATTATATTCTCAGATTCAAACCCTATAGATTTCACATAGTCTTCAAAAGAATACCGCAATCCGTACAAATAGACAGGCTCATCCGGTCCGGCGCCCGGGGTATTTGAAAAACCCTTGATCAGAAACTCGGTAATCTTAAGTTTACTGTCAACCTTGCCGCCGTCTTTATATAGATCCTTGTAACGCTGGAATGCCTTTTTTGCCTCATCCAGATTGAGCCTTTTCAGTTCCAGTGAACCGCCGTTTACCAGCATATACTTGTCCTGAAAAAGCGGAAGTTGTTCTCCTATAACATATTGATCTGAATCCATAAAAACCTCAAATTTTCTTTACCGTCACAAACCCCCAGCGACACCGACTTACCGATTATCCGGGAATCGGGGATTTTCGCGAATCCGTGGAACACCGTCCAATATCAACTTAAAAGAAATTTCCATATAGGCAGATACCTTATTCGAAATCCCTTCAGCGTCTCTTCCATCTCTTGATTTTCCGTTATTATAGTACCTTCCTTCAGATCGAAATATATAAGGGCCCTTATCAGGGCATTGGTCTCTCTTGTCTTGGTTCTGGCCTCTCGCACGCTATATGATACCTGATAAGCGCCAGTTGCCTTCCCTCCTTCAACGACGACGAAATCGACTTCATAGCCCTGTTTGTCTTTCCAATAATATATTTCGTTCCCCCTTTGTAAAAACTTCAGGAAAACAACATTTTCCAGAACTTTTCCTCTGTCTTCGCTAAATCCCACCGATATGACATTTCTCAAGCCGCTATCAATACAAAATACTTTGCGGGGATTCTTTTCCTGTTCTTTCAAAGAATAAGAAAATCTCTTGAGGTAGAAAAACAGGAATGCGTTATTTAAGTATTCAGAATATCTTTCAACGGTATCAACGGGCATATTTATAAAGCCTTTTATGCTGTTGAAAGATATAAGGGAGGCGCTGTTTGTCATATAATACTTTGAAAGTGTTTTCAGGTTATCGACCTTCTTGATATTGTATCTCTCAACAATGTCACGGCTCAGTATATCGCCCATGTAATTAAGCAATATTTCCTGCTTGTTTTTCCCCAGAACAGCGGCCGGAAAACCTCCCCATCTCAGATATTCACCAACCAACCGTCTGATTTTTGTCTTTTGGCTCAGCAGGTCAAGCTGATTATCAGATTTAATACCTTTAAAGAAAAGGAATTCACCAAAACTGAGCGGATAAATCGTCAAATCAAGATGCCGTCCTGTAAGAAGCGTTCCAAGCTCTTTGCTCAGAAGACTCGATGAAGATCCAGTTACATAGATTGCATGTTCTTGCTGATCTACTAAAAAACGGACGAACTTTTCCCAGCCAGCAACATTCTGAACCTCGTCAAGGAAGATATAAACCTTTCCTTTTGGCCTTAAAACCATCATGTAGGCATCGAAAAGCTTCGTCATAAATTGAGGATTCAATTCACCATAGAACCGTGGATCTTCGAAATTGACATGTAATGTATTCTCCCGGGGAACGCCACCGTCAACCAGCCTCTTGATTAGTTGATACATTATGGTCGATTTTCCGCTCCTGCGGGGACCTATGATGGTTACAGCCATGCCTTCCTGTGCCAGATCGGTTAATCGTTGCAGATAACTACTCCGCTCAATGCCGCTATCTTGATCCTGCCGCCAGAAATTGGATTCAACCAGGACTTCGATTATTTGCTCAGATGTCAAATTCATGTAATTTAACCATTTCATCGGTTATTATTGTGCATTAATAACCGATACATCTATTTCGAGGTCTGGTCAAGCTGTTTTTTAACAACCCTCCCAAACCCTCTGGATACCGATTTCCCTATCCCCCAGTAATTTGGGATTTCAAAGTTGACGGAGAAAGTGCCGAGGAAGCCGAGCAGGGGGATAATGATCACAGCGAACAACATGCAAAGAGATGAGAAAAGAAATCCAAAATGGATATTGTAAATAACGGCGGGCTTTATCCACGCCCCCGCGTGAGGGGCGACTCATATAGCTGCATTACCAGGCTCCTTTCTTTTGTTTCAATCCACGCCCCCGCACGGGGGGCGACATGAAAATGGTCAGGAAGTCTACGGTTCTATGCAGGGGAATGAGGTCGTCTTCGGCATATCGGCACGTTCGTGGAAGTCTTATACATTTTTCAGAGTTTTCGACCAGTAGCTTTTTTTGCCCCTTCCGTGGGGTTCAATGATTCCTTCTTTTTTCATGTCTCGCAGTACTCTCTGGAGGGTCGCTTCGGGGATGTCGGGGAATGATTCTCGCAGCATTGCTATGGTAAATTCATTGGGGAATACGTTTTCAATACTTTCTCTTATTTCATAGTAACTGCCGCCGGTTGTTTCAGGCGTTTTCCCGTAGCGTGTCATGACTTCAGATACTTTGTGATGCGGGGTGTCTTCTTGATGGGCCGTGGTTGATGTGAAGAACTGGAAGGTCCATTCCCTGGCAAGTTTGCGGTTTCCGGCAAAGACAATTGATAAATTTGGGTGAAAGGCATGTAACTCAGCGATTGCTTTTGCAGTAAAAGCTGGGGGATAATATTTCATCTTGTCGGGATTTAAAAAGTCGGAGTAGTTTGCTTCGATAACAAGAGCCGAATTCCGGTACGTTTCAAGTTCGCTTAACTGCTGGTGGAAGATGGACATCCGGCCGAATTCGGCGAGGAGATTATCAAGGGTCTTTCTCTCCACCAATGCCGCGATCCTGTTGCCCTCTTTCAACGCGTAATCACCGACGGGGAGCTGTTCCCTTTCAACGGTACTTTCGGGAAATCGCCAGGGATACCGTTCAGCAGAGTCGATTGCTACTGTGAGTTTGCTCTTCGTGTAAGTCGAGAGCTTGACTCTTGGTTTTCGTTCCTTTAGTCCCCGTTCCGTTCTCCAGAAGATCTGTTCGTATTCTCCCTCCCTGGTTTTGTATTTTTTGGTGAGAAAGAGAAAATCGCATCGTTTGTTTTTCGGCCTGTCAAGGACGACGGCGAGACGCTTTCCGTATCGCCTGAGTGATACGACGGGCACCCGCTCAACTTCTTCAATCGTCCACCTGCCGGCATCATCCTCTTCGCGTACGCAAAAGACATGTCCCTTTTGCCCGGGCCATCTCTCCTGGACACGCAGCCGGAGCAATGCTCTTCCGTCCTGCCGTATGGTGAGGAGGTAGGGAAACTTATTGTCGTCGATTGATTCGAGTATCCAGATGGTGTGAGCCATAGCTTTTCATTTTTCTTCGAGAATTTCTTCAAATGTTTTGAGAAATTTCTTTTCATCTGACGCTTGATCAAATTCTATCAGCCATTCGCGTATATACTGGACTTTAATCTCCGGATTTTTCAGAAGAACAGTTCTCACGTCTTCAATGTCTCTTGGTCTTCCTGCAAAGATTTTATGGATTATGAGATCTTCGGGTGAGGCGAAATTGACATCCTGATCCAGTATCTTCACCTTTTTTGCCCTGTTTATTGCTTCTGTCTCATACGGGGTAAATGAAAAGATGAAGTCTACTCTTATACCGGTATTTTCATCTAATGCAGGAAGTACCATGGTTTGCCTGACAAATGATTGTACGTCTTGGGGGAGCGGTTTAAGGGAGAGTTCCCGGGCAATGGCAAGAAGCTCATCGAGATGATTAATATTTACGCCGAGTGTTATGTCTATATCTTTGGTGAGACGGGGTTCTCCATAGAGAAGGACGGCCTGTCCCCCGATAATCATGTAGGGAATTTTATGTCTTGTGAGAGATGCGCCTATCCCGGAGAGGATTTTTTCAAACATGAATTGAGTGCCTTTGCGACCCTTATATCTACATCTATTCCTTCCAATGGTTCTTTAAGGGGTAGTACGCCAAGTTTTACTCCCTCATTCCACATATGTGCAAAAAGCTTTGAGGAACGGGCAAAATCCGGCTTTCCTTCTTTCCGGATAAAAGAATCTTCAAATTTTTTCAGTATTTCAGGGTTTTTTATCATTTAATGATCCTGTCGTTCAGAAAAATATTTCGCTATTTTAGTATATTAATACTCCTGGTGTAAAGCTTTTTGTGCGCTTTGAATGCAAGATGATCTGAAAGAATCTGGCCGGTTTGCTTCAGGCAGAAGCATTCGGTTTTTTGAGAAATAAACGTGCCGGGCGTGTTTATAGCTGCATACAAATCCTTTCTTTACGTAAGGCATTAAAAGGCGAAATTATATTTTACGGTGACATCGGTTAAAAATATTTGTTTTTCTTGATCAACTTTATATTAACGGTATATAAATACGCTTAAAGTTCTTATTGTCAATGATTTTTTGTTATGAATGTATCGAAGATTGCTATCATAGGTTCTGCTACGATTGATACAGTAGTTAAGGGCGAAGAAAGTGTCCGCCAGCTTGGCGGTGTTGTGACGTATGCAGGCTTTACCTTTAGACGTCACGGGATCGAAACCTTTATTGTTTCCAATATAGCGGAAAGGGATCAATCTATCCTTGATGTATTAAAGGAAGAGGGCATTCGAGTTTTTGCAGGCGATACCCCACGGACGACCCATTTTATCAACCATATTGAGGGCTTCCATCGCTGGCAGGAAATGCCCGTACATGCAGATCCCATTACTTCGAAGCAGGTAAAAGACATACTTGACCTCGTCGGCCATTTGCATATAGGCGCACTTCATCCTGGCGATATCGAGGAAGAAGCTTTAACGTTAATAAATGAAAAGAAGCTGATCGTAAGTATGGATGTTCAGGGGTTTGTCAGGTATAAGGAAGGTGATCGAATTATCAGCCGTGTATCGGACAATTTGGCCCAGGCCCTGTCGTGTGCCCGATATGTTAAGGCGGATGATACTGAACTTGAGACGATACTGAATGCCTGCAACATGGATCTCCCCGAATTGATGCAAACTTTCAGGATTGATGAAATGGTCATAACAAAAGGGAATCGCGGCGGGTTTGTCCGGAGTTTGACAGGTGGGGAGGCAAGTTATAGCGCAAAACCCGTAGATTTGATTCGTAATACTGTTGGTGCGGGAGACGTTTTTTTTGCTTCTTATCTTATTCACCGCCTGTATAGGGGGGAAGATATGGCCGTTTCATGTGAAAAGGCATCACAGTTGGCTGCCCGGCAGATAGAAGGGCGATATATAAGATCTGAAACGCTGAAATTAGTAGAGAAGCAACGGCACGGAAATAATGGGGGTATATCATGAAGGTGAGCAGCGTAAATGAGATGAGAGCTATGGATAGACATGCCATCGAAAAATACGGCATCATCGAAGAGCTTTTAATGGAGAATGCGGCCCTTGCAACCTGTTTTGTCATTCAGGATGAGTTTGGAGTCAAAGGGAAAAGATTCGCCATCTTTTGCGGTATGGGAAACAACGGAGGGGATGGATTTGCTGTCGCGAGAAAACTCCATTCTGATGGCGGTAACGTTACAGTTTATATTCTGGGAGATGCGAACAAACTCAATGGTGCCGCGAAAACGAATTTTGACATTATATCAAAAATTCCCCTGGAAATTCAGACAGTTGAATCGGTCGAATCTATAAAAGCGAAGATCCTCCATAGTGATGCCGTTGTAGATGCGATTTTTGGTACGGGTCTCACCCGGGCGGTGGATGGCATTTACAGGGAAGTTGTTCAATTGATTAATGAAAGCAAAAAGAAGGTCTTCAGCGTTGATATCCCTTCCGGTGTTAACGGCGATACGGGTGAAATTATGGGAGTAGCCGTAAAGGCCGATTATACGGTAACGTACGGACTCCCAAAAAGGGGAAATTTGCTCTATCCGGGATATGAGAGGTGTGGCAAATTATATGTCACGCATATCTCTTTTCCGCCTTCGCTGTACGAGGCAAAAGCCATCAAGGTTGAAACAAATGAACCTGTTTTCCTGCCCCCGAAAGATAAAAACGCTCATAAAGGTGACTTTGGTGAAGTTCTCTTTATCGCAGGCGCCGCAAGCTATTTTGGCGCTCCCTATTTTTCCGCCATGTCATTTCTCAAAGGAGGAGGAGGGTATGCCCGCCTTGCCGCGCCACTTTCAATCACCCCTTTTATTGCCGGCAAAGGCAGTGAAATTGTTTTCATCCCCCAGATTCAGACGAATGAGGGTAGTATTTCCCGGAAAAATAAAGAACAACTTCTTGAACTTGCGGATAAAATGGACATGGTGGTTCTCGGCCCCGGGTTGTCCCTTAACGAGGAAACACAACAACTGGCACGAGAACTGGCACAGGAGATAAAAAAACCACTACTTATCGATGGAGATGGTATCACTGCAATCTGTCAGGATCTGGAAATAATAAAAGAAAGACGAGATGCAACAATATTAACCCCTCATCTTGGAGAAATGTCGAGAATTACAAAGCTACCCGCAAAGGAAATAGACCGTGATAAGATTCACATTCTTCAGAAAACATCAAAGGAGTTGAATTCTGTTATCGTCTTAAAAGGAGCCCATTCCCTGATCGGTTATCCTGATGAACGTATTTTCATTAATATGAGCGGTAATCCCGGGATGGCCACGGCTGGATCCGGTGATGTCCTCACGGGAACCATTGCTGCCATGTTTGGCTTGGGGCAATCTATAGATGATGCCGTCAAAGCGGGTGTATTTATTCACGGATTGTCCGGTGATCTGGCCGCCATAGATTGTGGTGAAGATGGAATAACTGCAGGTGATATTCTGGAATATTTACCCTGTGCCGTGAGGATCATACGTGAGGAGGATGACGAAGCATTGGAAGAGATGGCTTACAGCCTTCATGTTGTATAGATCAGGTTAGAACCTTCGCGCTACTATGTAGTCTGAAATTGCCAGAAGGGCGTCTTTGGGTATGGAATCGTCAAAAGATTCAAGAGATGATTTTGCTTTTTTGATATATTCTTCCGCTTTATTGAGGGCGTAATCGATGCCCCCGTGTTTGTTAATCAGGGAAATGATTTCTATAATGTTATCTTCGCTGATATTTTTACTTGCAAGGATTTTTGTTACCAGCTCTTTCTCTGCGGAGGAACATTTTTTCAGTGCCCATATCAACGGAAGTGTAATCTTCCCTTCCTTGAGATCCATTCCAATGGCCTTGCCAAATTCATCTTCTGCAGCCACATAATCAAGTGTATCATCGGTTAACTGAAAAGCGATGCCCAGCTTCATTCCAAATTCGGTCAATGCGTCGATTGTTGTCTCCGGAGCTTTTGCCAACATAGCGCCCGTGGTACAGGCTGCGGAAATCAAAATGGCCGTTTTTTTCTCTATTACAGAAAGGCATTCTTCTTCCGTAATATTAATATTATTACACTTCATTAATTCGGCTGTTTCCCCCTCAACCATCGTAACCGCGGCGCTTGAAAGGAGTTTCTGAATGGAGGGGTCCCCATCTTCAATCATTAGCTTGAAAGCCTGTGAATAAAGAAAGTCACCAACAAGGACGCTGGCCGAATTTCCCCAGATGTTATTTGCCGCGGGCTGCCCCCTTCTCGTGTCGGCATGGTCAATAACATCGTCGTGGAGTAGTGATGCCGTATGCAGAAATTCCAGGACCGCCGCCAGGGAATAGCGTCTATCTCCCTTGTAGCCACAAAGATCGGATGAAATCATCAGCAGAAGAGGCCTGAGCCTCTTTCCGCCACTTTGGATAATATGATCGGTGATTTCGGGAATAAGATTAATGTACGAGTTGTAGTGTTTTTCCAGAAACCTGTCTACTTCACTAAGATCATCTTTGTAGCGCTGTAAGACATCCTTTGTTTGCATAACGACTGGCCTTAAAAACATGTAAGTTAGTTGTAACGGTCTTCTATATGGTAAACACTATAAAATGTCAAAGTCTTTCATTCGCGATTGCTTCGTCGCGGAGTTTATCCTGTCGTATGACAGGGCTCCTCGCAATGACCAGGTCTGCAATTATGCAAAGTTTTCTCTTTGTATTGCAGTTATTTCATGACATGTCTGATTGAAAATTGACATTTGCTGATTGACAATTTATAAGTGAAACGAGTCATTTAGATTAAGCGATGTTTCATGCTTTTTTATGTAGGCGAAGGAAGCCGTGTAATATATTGGATTAACCAGACTATTTAGAAAGGAGATATCATGGATTACAGAAATATGACAGCACCGTGTGGTCTGGATTGTTTTAATTGTCCTATGTATATGGCATCTTCGAATGAGAAGCTCAGGGAAACAATTGCTGAAAATTTGAAGATACCTGTTGAAAAAGCCCAGTGCAAAGGCTGCCGAAATGAAAATGGAATAATCGGTTTCCTCAGCATGAGTGAGTCCTGTAATGTATATCGATGTACCCAGGAAAAGGGGCTGGATTTTTGTTATGAGTGTTCTGATTTCCCGTGTGATTATCTCCATCCTTACGCAGATAAAGCATCAAGTTTTCCTCATAACACAAAAGTTTTTAATCTGTGCCTCATAAAAAAAATGGGCCTTGAGGAATGGGCTGCCGAAAAAGCAAAAAGTGTCAAGGACACTTATTTCAAAGGGAAGTTTAAGCTGTAATTAGATTCTTTATTCACAACAACTGCGGCTTTGCCGCATTAGGTATCTCATTATATGAAATGGATAGATAAACGCATAGGCCTTGCCCTTGGAGGTGGCGGTGCCCGGGGGCTTGCTCATATAGGTGTGCTAAGGGTATTCGAAGAGGAATCTATTCCTGTTGATATACTCGTGGGAACAAGCGCCGGAGCCTTGATAGGGGGAGCCTATGCTGGTGGCCTGTCCCTTGATGAACTGGTAGAAAAAGTAAATGATTACCTGAATAGTCCCGAATTTCAATCCTCAGCAATAAGGGCGGTTGAAGCCAGTCGCTCACAGGAGAATCATGGACTCGCACAAAAAATTGAAATCTTTTTGAAAAACAGCTTTTTCCTGGCCCAAGCCATGTTCAGGCCTGGCGTTCTCTCCAGTGAAGATTTCCAGGCCATGATCGATTATTTCATTCCCGATATTCAGATTGAGGAAACACGATTTCCGTTTCGAGCTGTTGCCACGGACCTGGTGAGCGGTAAGCAGGTTATTTTTTCTGAGGGACCTCTCAGACAAGCCGTGATGGCAAGCTGTGCCGTGCCCGGAGCTGTTGAGCCCCTGAAAGAAGGAGGGATGTATCTGTCAGACGGTGGTATTATCGGCCTTGTCCCAAGCAGTGTGGCCAGGAAGGAAGGTGCCGATATAGTAATTGCCGTGGCCGTAGACCAGGATATCTGTACAGAGGAGGAATTTCATACTTCAAAAGATGTAAATGACAGAGCGGTTGAGATCATGGCACATCAACTGGAAAATTATGAGCTGAGAGATGCAGATATTGTCATCCGTCCCGATGTGGGAGATTTGCACTGGACTGATTTTTCTCATGCCATGCACCTGATAGAGGAGGGTGAAAAAGCCGCGAGAGAAAGTCTGGACGACATTCGAAATGCCATGCCTGTTTTCAGAAAGTGGTTTACATTAAAACAGATATTAAAATCGCGGTAACATTTTAATTGTTTGAAAGCTCCCTTTATGTGAAAAATTGAAAAGATGGCTTGATACAAGGAGGATTAAACGATGTCATCAATTGAAAGTATTTCAGTAATCGGTGCCGGAGCAATGGGTGCCTTTTATGCCAGTAAATTTTCGGAAATGGATAAAAACTGCATATCTATTATAGCCGGAGGGGAACGTTACGAACGACTGAAGGAACAGGGTTTGATCGTCAATGGGAAACATTATTTCGTGCCGGTTATTAGTCCGGAGGATAAGGTGCCGCCTAGCGATCTCATTATCGTGGCCGTTAAAAATCATCATCTTCCAGAAGCTATTCAGGATATGGGAAACAGTATAGGTAAAAATACCATTATATTATCTGTCATGAACGGTATTGACAGTGAGGAGCTTATTGGCTCTGTCTATGGGATGGACAAGATATTATACGCCGTTGCGGTTGGTATCGATGCTGGGAGAGAGGGAAATTCCATGACCTATACAACCCAGGGAAAGTTATTCTTCGGTGAAGCAACGAATATCGTTTTGTCCGATCAAATCAAAAAGGTACAATCTCTTTTCGATAGAGCAGGAATTATATATGAAACCCCCGATGATATGATTCGCATCCTCTGGTGGAAATTCATGATCAACGTTGGGATTAATCAAACTTCAGCGGTATTGAACGCACCATATTGGGTTTTCCAGACATCTCGGGAAGCCAGAGAACTCATGGACTCTGCCATGCGGGAAGTCGTTGCCATTGCCGCCGCGGCGAAAATCCATATTTACGACGAAGATATAGAAAACTGGTATTCGTTTCTATCGCAATTATCCCCCCAGGGGAAAACTTCGATGCTGCAGGATGTAGAAGCTAAACGTAAAACCGAGGTAGAAATGTTTGCGGGTAAGATGATCGAGCTGGGGAAAATATATGCAATTCCAACGCCTGTAAATCAAACACTTTTCAGCATAATAAAGGTTATTGAACAGTTGAAGAACCATCCTCCAAAGGGGACATCCTGAGACCTTTGAAAAATGTTCAATTTCGTTCAAGTTCAGGATCGCCATCTTCGAGAAGCATTTCAATTACTTCTTTCAAATTATCGTTTAATTCATCAAGAGTTTTCGCCTGGGAGTGCGCACCGGGAAATCCAGGCACATACCCGACATAAAGGCCCGTATCGGAACATTTTTCAATGATTGCCGTGTAAGTTTTCATTATATGACTCCTTATAGGTTGTTTCAGCTTTGTGACGGAGCTACTTCCTCTGCATAGAGGTCGTATTCATCGGCTGAGGTGATCTTGCAGTTTATAATATCTCCAGGCATCTTTTCTTGTGCATTTACATAGGTGACCCCGTCTATATCGGGAGACTGTCTTCGTAACCTGCCGGCTTGTGTATATCCGGGGATGTCGGATTTTTCTTCTATCATTATTTCGTGAACGGAACCTGTGAGTGACCGGTTGATTTCATGGGAGATAATCGACTGTTCCTCCATGATGATATTCCTTCTTTCTTCTTTTTCCTCTTCAGAGACCTGACATGGAAGCTTTGCCGCTTTTGTTCCCTCTTCCTGTGAATATTTGAATACGCCAAGATGATCGAACCGTGTCTCTTTTATAAATTCCAGAAGCCTGTTGAATTTTTCGGATGTTTCTCCCGGAAATCCTACGATGAGCGATGTCCTTAATGCCACACCGGGGATGATTTTTCTTGCTTTCCGTATGACGTCTCTTATTGAATTACTATCATCCCTTCGATTCATCAACTGAAGGATGTCGTCATCAATATGCTGTACAGGAATATCGATATACTTACAGATCTTTTCTTCTTCTGCAATAGTCTCGAGAATTTCATCCGTTATAGTAACCGGATATGTGTACAGCAGCCTGATCCACCTGATTCCATCGATGGACGCAATTCCTTTCATCAAAGTGGCAAGCGTTGGTTTCCCTTTTAAATTCCTTCCGTAGGCCGTCGTTTCCTGTGCTGTAATGATAATCTCTTTTACTCCCCCTTCGGCGAGGGTCTCGGCCTCTTTCAGAATGTCGTCCATTCCCCTGCTCCTGAATCTGCCGCGCACCATAGGTATCACACAGTAGGAACAGTGATTGGAGCATCCCTCGGCGATTTTCAGATAAGCGCTGTATGAGGGTGTCGATATCAGGCGAGGATGGGAAGCGTTCATAAGAAAGTCTGGTTTTCCAATAAAAGAGCGGTGTCCTTCCGGCTTTCCTTCCTCCAGGCATTTGATAAGGTTGGCGATTTTCGGGATTTCACCTGTTCCAAGGAAAAGGTCAACCTCCGGGATTTCCTGTTCGAGAATGGCGCCGTATCGTTGGGGCAGACAACCGGCAACAACAAGGTGCTTGCATTTTCCCTCTTTTTTCATCCGGGCCATATAGAAGATTTCATCGATGGATTCCTCTTTGGCGGGGAGAACGAAGGTGCAGGTATTGATAAGAATTAGATCTGCTTCTTCCGGGTGGGGAATAATTTCAAAGCCGCCTCTGGAAAGAATGGAGGCTATTACTTCGGAATCAATGAGATTTTTAGGACACCCCAGGCTTACGATATGGGCTTTTTTTTGTTCCAATTTACTCCGGTAACTTTCTGGCCAGTATCTTTCTCGGCTTGACTCCGTCGGAAGGGCCGACCACCCCTTCTGCTTCCATTCTTTCAATGATACGGGCAGCCCTGTTATACCCTATTTTCAGGTATCGCTGAATTAAAGAAATAGAGGCCTGTCCGAGGTCGGAAACCAGTTCAACGGCAGCATCATACTTTTCATCAAATTCTTCCGACCTTATTCCTTTCCTCGATTCGGGGGTGTATTCTGAGATAGAATTATCGTAAAGCGGACTGGCCTGTTTCCTAACAAACTCTGCGATCCTTTCGATTTCGCTGTCAGAAACAAAGGGGCCATGGATTCGTGTAATCTTCGTCGTTCCAGGAGGTATAAAGAGCATATCCCCTGCTCCGAGAAGTTTTTCCGCGCCGAGCTGGTCGAGAATTGTACGGGAATCTACTTTCGACGAGACCTGGAAGGAAATACGGGTGGGAAAGTTGGCTTTTATAATTCCCGTAATAACATCGACAGACGGTCTCTGTGTGGCCAGGATAAGGTGGATTCCCGACGCCCGGGCCATCTGTGCGAGTCGAGTGAGAGATTCTTCAACGTTTCTCTGTGCTACCATCATCAGGTCTGCCAATTCATCTATCACAATTATTATATAGGGGAGTTTTGACGGAATTTCTTCAGGTTCTTGCCCCTGTTCTGTCATCTGGTCAGACGTGTCGTGTGCCGTATCTGCATCTTTGTCTTTCTTCTTGCCTGCCAGGTAAGATGGTCCGTCCTTTGCGTCCAGTATTTTTGCGACCAATTTGTTATATTTTTCGATGCTCTTGGCTCCCGATTCACCGATGATTTTATATCTTCTTTCCATCTCTTCTACGGTCCAACTGAGAACCTGAGCGGCCTTTTTTGGATTGGTGACAACTGGATGTAAAAGATGGGGAATTCCCTCGTATGCGGACAATTCAAGCCTTTTCGGATCTATCATAAGGAATTTGACCTCGTCCGGTGTTGCCTTGAAAAGTATGCTGCAAATCATTGAATTAAGAGACACGCTTTTACCCGAACCGGTGGTGCCGGCAATCAGTAGATGGGGCATTCTGACAAGGTCTGCTATTACGGGAGTTCCAACGATATCGACACCCAGTACGATGGGAAGTTTGTTTTTCGAGCTAATAAAACCTTCAGTATCGAGGACATCTTTAAGGTGTACCGGATCCCTTTCATAATTCGGTATTTCGATGCCGATGACTGATTTTCCGGGGATAGGAGCAACAATTCTGACACTCTGCGCCTTCATTGCAAGGGCGAGATCATCGGAGAGATTGGTTATTCTATTGATTTTTACACCCGGGGCCGGCTCAAGTTCATACATGGCAATGACAGGACCCGGTTTTACCTCTGTAACCTTTCCCTCCACGCCGAAATCTGCGAGCTTTTTTTCAAGAATCCTGGAATTCATGATAAGGCTTTCCCGTTTTATCTTCGTGTTTTTGCGTTCCACATTGTCAAGGATTGTTAGAGGGGGCAGGGTATAGGCATCCTGGAGATGGAGAAATTCAAATGGAAGCTGTTCGGCCTTTTTCCTGCGTGTCCTCTCCTCCTGTGAGGATAGCTCGCCTTTAATAACGGGTATGTCTTTTGTTATCCTGATCTTTTTCTCTTTAGATATCTTCTTTTTTCTCCTGAGTCTTTCAATTCTGATCAGAAGAAATGTTTTTGACTTCAAAAGAGCGCTTCCCAGCAATGTGAGAAACTTTTTAGTCAGGAGTACCAGTGATAGATTGAGAGTAATCATAAGGGATACCACAAGGATAACGACTAACAGGATGTATGTGCCGATATGGTTGAAGTAAGCGTGCAGTAGGTCTGAGGAAAATGTTCCCAGCAGCCCTCCCGATTTGATAGTTACTCCGAACAGGGCAATCGAGTTGTAATTGCTGGATAAAAGTGTTGCTGTAGAAAACACGAGGCCTATAAAACCAACGATAGATGCGGGACTGATTTTGGAAACCCTGTTGAGGAGCAGTTTAAATGATATTAATATAAAAACAATGGGGAGCCAGTAAGCGCTTAATCCGAATAATTTTAAAAGGCTGTCGGAAATGTACGACCCGACAAAACCGCCCAGGTTTTTTATGGCTACTTTGCCTGTCACATAATGGGTAAGAGAAGGATCAGAAGGTTTGTATGAAACAAGACACAACAGGAGAAAAAGGGACAGGGCAAGTAATATCACCCCGGCTATTTCTTTTGATCTTTTATGTTCCTGCTTTTCCTGTTTCATGTGAATATATTAGACGGCCTTCAAAATTAGAGTGGTTATTCCCAATAACCAGCAGTAATATGCAAATATTCTAAGCTCTCTCTTCTTGATAATGAAGAAGAGGAGTTTCAGCGCAAAAAAACCGGTAAAGGCGGCGGTAATCATTCCTGCAATATAAACAATCATATCACCCGCTGAAACGGATTGAGCATATTTAAGTTCAAGAGCTGTTGCTCCCAGTATGGCAGGTATGGAAAGTAAAAAAGAGAACCTTGCCGCTGTCTCGCCATTTATTTTTCTGAACATGCCAAAGGCTATTGTAGAACCAGACCTCGATATGCCCGGAATGAGAGCCATGCCCTGAACAATTCCGATAATAATGGCATCGGTCATATTCATGTCGCCTTCCGTTCTTGGGGTATTCTTCATTCTGTCGGCAAGAAACAGCAGTAATCCCGTGACAAGTAACATGGCAGCTGCAATCTCTACAGACTCAAAGAGGCGATGAATCTCATCTTTAAAAAATAACCCGATAATACCCGTAAATACTGTTCCTGTAATGATTAAAAGGGCAACTTTTCTTCTGCTGGATATTAAAATCTCATCATTTTCAGGGTTTTTAAGCCATTTTTTCGGCACCAGTGATTCCAGAATATCGTAGATATCTCTCCGGAAAAAAAACAACACGGCTAAAAGAGTTCCGAAATGAAGCATAACATCAAAAAGAACGCCCTGCTGCTGGAAACCTTTTATAAAACTCTGGGCAATGACCAGGTGACCCGAACTGCTGACAGGTAAAAATTCCGTCAAACCCTGGATGATACCAAGTAATATTCCTTCCCACAGATTCAAATGGAATTTTTTCCTCTCGTTTCAGGATTTTCGTTGTATATTTTAATTATTTGTACTTGATAATACAGGGGAAGTCAATATTGAATATTCCAGACGTGGTAAGTGCTCCATGAATTTTTAAAGATAATTAGTTTGCCAAGAGAATTCAATTTGTGTATTATCCCTTGACTGCAATTTAATGTGAAAAAGGAGGGTAAAATGGTCAACAAGGTTATCTTGATCGGCAGATTGGGGGCCGATCCCGAGGTCAGATATACACAAGAAGGCGCCATGGTAACAAATTTCAGGTTAGCCACTGACGAGCAGTGGAGAGATAAAAGTGGTGAAAGAGTTCAGAGGACAGAGTGGCACAGGATTGTTACTTTCGGGAAATTGGCAGAAATATGCGGCAATTATCTGTCTAAAGGACGGTTAGTATACATAGATGGTAGAATTCAGACAAGATCCTGGGATGACAAGGATGGTAACAAAAGATATACAACAGAAATAGTTGCCCAAAACATGCAGATGCTTGAGCGAAAAGAGCAGGGATCCGATCAGATTAAAGAACCAGACAACAGCGCTTCATCCTATGAAGGGCCAGGAATATCCGAAGACGATGTCCCGTTCTAAAAATTACTGATCGTTTTCTTCTATTTTTTTCGTATCCTTGGTATCTTCTACTTCTTCCTGATCCTGGAATGACTTTTTGAAGTTCTTGATGCCTTTGCCGACGGCTCCACCTATTTCGGGGAGCTTTCCGGCCCCAAAAATGATCAGGATAATAACCAATATAATAATTAACTCGGGCATTCCTATACCGAACATACTTTACGTACCTCTTGAAAAGGGAACTACTAGCTCCCTGTTATTTTTAGTGAACTTAGAACATTACAAGGTTTTTGTCAAATGTAACTTCAATTAGTAACATTGTGTCCAGGCAAGATTAAGCGGATGACCTTACCATGTTCTCCAAGGTGACCGACAGATTCTCCCTGGAACTTGACATTTACCCCTCCAGCATTACCGATAAAAACAATAAACTTTTCTCGCGCTTTTCGCGTAAGCTTTTCTCCCGGTCTCAATAATACTTCATAGGGTGGGTTATAATCTTCAATGATCTCCAGCCAGGACAATTCGGTTGCCTCTATGTCTAAAGTGTAGGGTTTATCCTCTATCACTGTTTCTGCTTGTTGTGTGGTCGTTTGTTCGCTGTTTTCTGTTTGAAGTGCAGCTTCAGTGTCCTCTGTCTTCGGTGTGTCAGGTTGCCCCTCGTCGATGGTTTGAGTGTAGGCTTTTTCCTTCGTTATTTGACTGCTGATCTCCTGTGTTTGGGTTTTGGCGCCCACAGTCTCGATTGATTTATGGGGGGGGGTTACTTCAACAGAAGGAGCCGTGGCAGTTTCAAGGGTTTCTTTATGATTGCCGGAGAAAATTATGAAAATAATAAGGGAAACAAAAAGAGCGACTCCAACCCAGGCAAATACCTTATAGAGGGGCCTGGACCATAAGCTTTTTTCTTCAACAATATTAGTTTCCTTTGATGCTTCAAGTTCTTCAAGATAGCCGCTGTAAAGAGAAATAATTGTTTCGCTATCAATATCAAGCTCCCGGGCATATGATTTGATAAATGCTTTCGAGTAGACTGCTTCGGGAAGTTTCTGAAATTCTTTCTTTTCAATGGCATCGAGAATGGAGACACTGATCCTTGTGCGGTGAGATATCTCTTTTAAGGTTAACCCCTTTTCTTCCCTGACCGCTTTTAAATCGGGGCCTGTTTCCTCTGTATTTTTGTTCGGTTTAATAGGATCCATGATATTTTAATGGTACAAAATGTATTGAATTCTGCACCATTTAACACTAATTCTGCCTGTACGCAATAAAAAGTTGATACGAGGCCATTGGGGAGATCGCTCATTATAAATTTGGTGTTTTCTCCGGCAGAAAATTATGCAACTATAGAAGTTAAGGGGATGAAGCTTTAAATCCTCTTTTTTATGTTGACAAAAGCGTATTAAAATTGTCCAGTTAAAACATTTAGAGTCTTTATTCACAACAACTGCGTTTTTTGCGCAGATATTGGCAGAAAGTAAATTCGAAATCCGAAGCACGAAATTCGAAACAATATCAAAATCTTAAACTCGAATGTCCAAAACTGTTTCGAAAATTTGTTATTTGATATTCGGATTTGTTTCGTATTTCGATATTCGATATTCGGATTTGCAGCTTTGCTGCCTTAGGAAGGAAAAGAGTGTGGATAATTACAGGGAATTTGCCGTATCTATTGCTAAAGAAGCAGGAACAATTCTAACGGAACGTTTTCATGGGAAGCATGAAATCGATTATAAAGGAGAAATCAATATTGTAACAGAGGTTGACAGGCTCGCTGAAGAGATGATCATCTCCAGGATCAATCAGAAATTTCCTCACCATGATATCCTTGCGGAGGAATCTGCAGGGATAGATAAAGGTTCTAAATACAGGTGGATTATAGATCCTATTGATGGAACGACCAACTATGCCCATGGTTTCCCATTTTTCTGTGTATCCATTGCCCTGGAAAAAGATGGAGAGATCATAACAGGGGTTATTTACAATCCAGTATTACAGGAGATGTTTGTTGCTGAAAAGGGTGGGGGAGCCTTTTTGAATAACAAAGAAATTAAAGTTACAAAGACGGAGGAACTTGTAAAGAGTTTTCTCGCTACGGGATTCCCCTATGACATCAGCCAGGATCCGGATAATAATCTCAACTACTTTAACGGCATGGCCTTGAAAGCACAGGCCATCCGACGTGCCGGTTCTGCGGCAATTGATCTGGCATATGTTGCAGCGGGTCGCTTCGATGGATTCTGGGAACTTAAATTGCATCCCTGGGACACTGCCGCAGGATGGCTGCTCGTGAAGGAGGCGGGAGGGGAGGTGACTCAGATCTCCGGGGACGGGTATCATCTTGAGTCTCCGAACATACTCGCCTCAAATGGAAGGATACACGGTAAGATGATAGATGTTCTCGAAAAGATTGATCCCCTTGATAAACGTTTCTTTTAGGGTGATCATCAATATTTCCGTTGACAAATCATTTTTAAAATATAAAATTCCGCCGTTCCCGACATTTAATCAATCAAAGAGGAGTCTATTATCTGAATCATGACTAATATAACAAATTCTGATGCGTTTTATGATCTGGCCGATCAGTATATGAAAGAAAAACGCTATGATGAGGCCATTGACCTTTACAAAAAATTGATAGAGATGGATTCCGAGAATGATTCCCTGCTTTTTTCTTTAGCCTGGGCTTACAGGGATAGTGGAAGACCGGCCGAGGCGATGAAATATTTCGAGCAACTTCTGGAAAAAGAGCTTGGAAGAAAAGTTTTTACCGGTTTTGCCTTTGATGAAATGGTCAGGATATATAGAGATGAAGGTAACTATGACGGGCTTGTCGATCTCTGCGAGAGAGCCGTTGTCTCCCAGCCGGAAGATGTGGCGCTTTTAGATACTTTGGGTAATTCCTGCCTTCAGGCCGGCAAAACAGAAAGAGCCCTTGAAGTATTTGAACTCCTCACACGGATGGAGCCTGATTCTTCCATGTTTTTCTGCTATCTTGGCAATGCCTGCATTGCGGCAGGGAATTTTGGCGGAGCTGAGGAAGCTTATGAAAGAGCAATTGAGATCGAACCCACGGAAGCGCACACATTCTATAACAGATTGGGAAATGCCTATTTGCAGGTTCGTCAATACGACCGAGCTGAAGATGCATTGAGAAAATCACTCGACTGTCAGTCTGATCAACCCCTTCACTGCTGTAATCTTGGTGATATTTTGGTCAAACAGGGCAAACTGGATGAAGCACAGGAGGCGTATGAAAATGCCATCAGGATTAATCCTCAATCCAGGGGTGCTTATTACAATAGATTGGGGCATACGCTCGCTCAAGATCACCATCACTCTATGGCGATTGAAATGTATGAAAAAGCTATCGATGCTGATCCGAAAAATCCGTTTTACTATATAGCTCTCATCGATTTGTTCAACTCGGAGGGTCTTACTGAAAAGGCCGAGGAGGTTTACGAAAAAGCGAGATTCCTTAAGCTGATATCATGAGACCTTTACCTAAGGCAGCAAAGCCGCAAGGGCTGAGCAATGAGCAATGAGGACTGAGAACCAAAGGCTAAAGGTTTTTCCTTGATCCTTTTTCCTTGCGCCTCTTTCCTTAGCTGTTCCCGTAGGGCCCGTTCCCTGAACGGGCCGTATAATGCAGCAAGGAGGCGGTGGATTTGGGGATCAACTATTTCTTGACACGAATATTAAGGTTAATATATGTTACCTTATCTTGATATACAGGTTGGGGATGTAGCTCAGTTGGGAGAGCGCGGCGTTCGCAATGCCGAGGTCAGGGGTTCGATCCCCCTCATCTCCACCATTTTCCATATCACTATCCTGCTACTATTTCAGATTTTTCCCATACTCCGCAAGTTCTTTTACTCCGGCCCGATCAAGGAACTTGATATTTGAACCTGACGCCGAAATTGGGCGGAAGGGGGCGTTTTGCAAAGGTCTCGGTTTTTTGAATTGACAGGCTGATACAACTATCTTAGTGTCTTAGTTGTAAAATTCTTGCAAAAATGGCAAAAGAATTTCTTTATGGCTGATAAGTCCTTGCAAAACTTAAATTCGAATATCGAATTTCGAAACTCGAAACAATATCGAATGACAAAAATACAAATATCTAAACGGGAAAGAGTTAAACTTTTGACAATAGAGTTAATGCCACTTCTGTGGTGTTGATGTTTTGAACATTTGAATATTAGAAATTCGGATTTGTTTCGCATTTAGTGCTTCGAATTTCGAATTTCCAGTTTATCTGGGTTAGGGAAGTGGAGATAGATAGATTGTTTGTTTTATTGCTGTTCGGCATACTTTTTTTTCAGAGGCAGGGAGTATATAAGTGACGAGAATAAACAGATTTGAATGCACAACCCACCGGAAAGCAATTCTCATTGCTTTTGGACTTCTTGTAATAATGCTGATGCTCCTGATATTTTCCAGGCAATTGTCAGGAACCACTTTAGAGAAATTATCCGAGGCAGCAGCCCCGCAGATAATGGATACTTACGGCAGACTGCCTCTCATGTTTGAGGTAAATCGAGGCCAGACCGATTCACAGGTTAAGTACCTCTCCCGGGGCAGGGGGTACGGGCTTTTTCTGACACCCGGAGAAGTGGTTCTCGTCGCGCGAAAATCCCATATTAAGCAATCTGCAAGTAGCAATCGGCTTGCATCACGATATAAAAAGACAGCTCACGCTGAATCGACCACTCCCACGATTGTCCGCATGCGACTCGTGGGGCCCAACCCCGCTCCCGGGGTTATTGGAGTGGAGCAACTACCCGGCAGAAATCATTACTTTATTGGCAACAATCCGAACAAATGGATCAGAAATATTCCTCAATACGCTCGAGTCAAGTATGGAGGGATCTATCCGGGCGTTGATCTGATCTTTTATGGCAATCAAAAGCAGCTGGAATATGATTTTGTTGTTAACCCGGGTGCCGATCCCGGAGTGATCCGGATCAAGTTTGCCGGCATGGATAAACTGAGCCTGGATGATAACGGCAACCTTGTCCTGCAAATCGGAAATGACAGAATCATCATGCGTGCTCCTGTTATTTATCAGGAAATTAACAATGAAAAACAAAGAGTTGCAGGTCACTATCTGCTATGCAAAACGGGGGAGGTGGGCTTTAATGTTGCCCCTTACGACATCGGCAAGCCCGTGGTCATTGATCCGGTACTTGTTTATTCGACATACCTCGGAGGCAGCAGTTCCGAAAGCGGCAACGGCATCACTCTGGATGCCGATGGCAACGCGTATGTAACTGGCAGCACATCTTCATCTAACTTCCCGATGGCGGCAAGTACACCATTTCAGGATTATAACAAAGGCGGCAGTGACGCTTTTGTGACCAAGTTAAATTCCGAAGGTACAGCGCTTGTTTATTCTACATACCTTGGTGGCAGCGGCAATGATGAAGGCCTCGGTATTGCCGTGGACATATCCGGGAATGCCTATGTGACGGGCAGCACTTATTCAAATGACTTCCCAAAGGCAGGCACACCCGCACCCTTTCAAGGTACTCTGAGTGGCGGGTCGGGGTCGGATGCTTTTGTGACCAAGTTAAATTCCGAAGGTACAGCGCTTGTTTATTCAACTTACCTTGGCGGCGGTTCTAACGACTACGGTCAGGGGATTGCCGTTGACTCACCCGGTAATGCCTACGTGACGGGTTACACAGATTCATCTAACTTCCCGATGGTGGCAGGTGATACACCATTTCAGGACTCTAACAAAGGCGGCAGCGACGTTTTTGTAACCAAGATAAATTCCGAAGGTACAGAGCTTGATTATTCCACCTACCTTGGCGACAGTTCTAACGACTACGGCCAGGGGATTGCCGTTGACTCATCCGGTAATGCCTACGTGACGGGTTACACAGATTCATCTAACTTCCCGATGGTGGCAGGTGATACACCATTTCAGGACTCTAACAAAGGCGGCAGCGACGTTTTTGTAACCAAGATAAATTCCGAAGGTACAGAGCTTGATTATTCCACCTACCTTGGCGGCAGTTCTAACGACTACGGCAAAGGGATTGCCGTTGACTCATCCGGTTATGCCTACGTGACGGGTTACACCTTTTACACCTATTCATCTCACTTCCCGACGGCAGGTACACCATTTCAGGATTCTAACGAAGGCGGCAGCGACGCTTTTGTGACCAAGTTAAATTCCGAGGGGTCAGCGCTTCTCTATTCCACATTTCTCGGTGGCAGCGGCGATGACGAAGGCCTTGGTATTGCTGTAGATAGTGATAATAACGTTTACGTTACCGGCAGTACTTTATCAACCGACTTCCCGACTGAAAATTCTGTCCAGTCAACGAAAAGCGTCTCGTATGATGCCTTCATTGCCAGGTTTGATTCCACCGGTTCCACTCTTCTCTACTCCAGCTACCTTGGTGGTAATTCTGAAGACTATGGTAAGGGGATTTCTGTGGATTCATCAGGCAATGCCTATGTGACGGGTAGTACCGATTCAACCGACTTCCCGACAAAAAACCCCGTGCAGGCAAATAAAGGAGTCGGCAGCGACGCTTTTATAACCAAAAGCAGTACGAAGGACATCACTCCCGCACCCTCACCCCCTGATGGTGGAGGAGGTGGATGCTTCATAGCGACGGCTTCTTACGGCAGCAGTATGTCAGATGAGGTCATGGTATTAAGAGAGTTCAGGGACAGATATCTTCTGACAAATTCGACAGGCAGAAAATTTGTGAAATGTTATTACAGATATTCACCACCAGTTGCGCGCTATATTGAAAGAAACGATACATTCAGAACGGCCGCGAGGATAAGTCTGTTACCTGTGGTTTATTCTATCAGGTACCCTTTCATAGCTTTTGGCATATTTCTTACATGTATGCTGGTGACTATTAGAAAGCAGAAGAAAGACAAGTACTGAATAACCTGACACTATAAGGCCGAATCTTCTTTTCATAATGAGACCTTTGCAGAATGTTCAATTTTGTTCAAGTTCAAGGAAGACGAGAATTTTAAACACAGGAATATATTGGATATTTCGAGGATTAAAATTTGAGACTGACGCAGAAATTGGGCAAAAGGGGACGTTATGCAAAGGTCTCATAATACCACTCACACCGTATTCGAGGTGTCGGAAATTTTCCCTCTTAAATATTTAAAATAATCTCCGGCATATTGAAGACGGCTGCCATACCAGGAAAAAATCTCTCCATCAACGATGAATGCCTTTGCAAAAGGAAATATTTCTTCAAACTCGCGGACGTGCTTCTCTTCAAAGAGATACGGTTCAGAACAGAGTAATATTACATCCGGTCGTTCTTTGTTGACTTGTTCTTCTGTCACAGCGGGATATCGGGATAATGAGTCAAAGACATTCGTCAGCCCGCATTTTTTCAACATTTCGTTAATAAATGTATTTTTTCCTGCTATCATATATGGTTTTTGCCAGATAAAATAGGCAACACTGATCGATAAATCATCAAACTGACGCATGCTCTCAGAGATCCGGGAGACGATATGGTCAGCTTCTTCTGGTTTGCCTACCAGTTCCCCGACTCCTTTTATCATGTCAAGTGCGTCTTCCAGGGTGTAAATATCACTGATCCACACGGGATGTTTTTCTCCGAGTTTTTCAATTTCCTCCTGAGCATTTTCCTCTTTATTGGCTATGATTACGTCCGGTTGTAATTGATCAATTAATTGAAAGTCGACCGATTTTGGCCCGCCGATCCTGATCTTCAGATCACATTTCTCTTTTGGATGGATACAAAAATCCGTAATTCCGATAATTTCTTCGTCCAGGCCCAAATCGAACAATAATTCCGTCTGTGAGGGAACCAGCGAAATAATTCGACGGGGTGTCTGCTTAAAATGATAAGAGTTTCCCATTTGATCTTTAACAAATTTTTCCATTTCAAAAAGCCCCCCGAAATCAATTGATTATAAGCGAATGATAAAATTCTGCATTCTCCATGTCTTGCAGAAATCCGTAGCATTGGTTCGGTGCCATAGTCAAGCTGAAATCACTGGATCAGGAACACGGCTCGATTTTCGGATATTGGGGAATTGGAATGCTTCTTCTTTGAAAAGCATGACATAATCATATATGATTTGTAAATTAATGAACATTCTTTGACACTTATGTGATTTAATGATAGAGATAATTCTATAGAATTCAATGGCCTTCAAATCGTATCTTAATTTCTCTGGTCAACCCTGTGTCGGGACCATGGGTCTTTCACGCTGTGGAGATACCTTATGAAAAAAAATACAAAAACATCTCGGCAATCCAAAAAAATCGGTGAATATTTAGGCTTAAATCGTGAGGTTATCAATGATGCCCTCAGCGTTCAAAAGAAGCTCGCTGACGAGGGCGTGACAAAGCTTCTGGGAGAGGTGCTTTTGGAATCAGATGCCATCAGCAGTGAAAACCTGTCTGTGGCTATTAATGATCAGAGATTGGATCGCATGAAAGGATGTTCTGTTTTCTCCAGGCTGGGCTATGAAGAGCTGAACAATATATGTGATTTTATTGAGGAAAAACTTGTAGTTTCGGGGGAGGAATTTATCAGTCAGGATACCTTTGGCAACTGCTTCTATATTCTTGTAGCCGGCAAAGCTCTTGTTTATCGAAGAGATGAATTCGGAGAGGAACTCTCTCTGGAAACCATCGAATCAGGTGAATTTATTGGAGAAATGGGGTACTTTTCGAACGGAAGACGATCGGCTTCTGTGCGTGCCATTGAGAAAACACTTTTATTTCGAGTCAATTATAGAAATCTTAAGGAAGCTTTTGAGGTAGCTCCGACCCTCGCCGTAAATTTTCTGAATATTGTAACGGAAAGACTGCGCCGGGCAAACCTTCGCTTTCAGGATACTGTGCAAAAGACCAGAGTTGTTGAAAAAACTATACAAGACCTCCATGATTTCATGGATATATCCGGTATGTTCAGCCTCCGTTTAGGAATAGAGGACTTGATTGAACGTGCGGTGACAATGGCCAGTAAGGCAATAAATGCTGATCGTGCTTCCCTGTTTCTTGTGGATAAGGTTACCTGTGAATTGTGGTCCAAGGTTGCAGAAGGAGAAAAAAGTCGTGAAATCAGAATACCATTAGACAAAAGTATTGCCGGGTGGGTAGCTCGAAACGAGCAAATAGTCAATATCCCGGAAGCTTATAAGGATGCTCGCTTTAATCAGGATGTAGACCGCCGCACTAACTATCGAACCCAGTCCGTTCTCTGTGGGCCGGTGATTGGTGTACGGGGAGATTTGATAGGTGTCATTGAAGTAATCAATAAAAAAGAAGGCGTATTTAATGAGCAAGACGAGGCCTTTCTCCGAATATTTACCCATCAGATTGCCATTTCCATTGAGAATTTTTACCTGTCCAGGAAGATGATTGCCAACTATGAAAAGATGGCTATCATGCTGGATGTAGCTACGTTCGTATCTCAAACCCTCGATTTGGAAACCCTTATTATCAAAATCGTTTCCAGGATTTCGCAGATTCTCAATTCGGAACGATCTTCTCTTTTCTTGCTGGATCGACAGACCGATGAGCTCTGGTCCAAGGTAGCTCAGGGAGTGGAGATTTCCGAAATTCGCTTCCCCCGCTCGGTGGGTTTAGCAGGCCATGTTACCACTACAGGCCAGTCGCTGAACATAAAGAAGGCTTATGAAGACTCCCGATTCAACCCGGTCTTTGACGAGGCAACAGGGTTTCATACGGAAACCGTTCTTTGTATGCCTGTGTTCAATAGAGAGGGAAAGATTATAGGTGTAACAGAGACTATGAACAAGAAAAGTGGCGTATTCGAACAGGAGGATGAGGATATGCTGAGGGCTCTTTCATCCCAGATCGCTGTGGCCCTGGAAAATGCGCAGCTTTTCGAGCAGGTCGTTAACATGAAGAACTACCTGGAAAGTGTTCATGAGAGTATCTCCAACAGTATCATAACCCTTGACAATGCTTATAAAGTAGTAACTGCGAACCGTGCCGCCCTGAACTTGTTCAGGCAGGGATCTGAAGATATCCTGAGAAAAGATTTCAGGGATTTGACAGGTATCGACAACCAGCATATCATAAGTCGCATAGACCGTGTGTACTCCTCTCATCGATCGCTGGTGGACTATGATGTGGATCTTACTTTTCCATGGGGGAAAAGGCATTCAATCAACCTTAACGTTGTTCCTCTCATAGGGCATAAAGATGATTACCTGGGTTTAGTTCTTGTCATTGAAGATATAAGCCAGGAAAAGAGATTGAAGAGTACCCTGACGCGGTATATGTCGAGGGACATTGTGGAGAAGGTGCTGGACGATCCGGACAGGCAGGTCCTGGGTGGTATTCGCGGTAAGGCAACCATTCTGTTTTCAGATATTCGGGGTTTTACAGCTTTAGCCGAGAGCCTGAGCGCTGAGCAGACGATGGATTTTGTCAATGAGTGCTTTAGCATACTGGTAGATGTTCTATTTAAGCATGGGGGGCTACTTGATAAATACATCGGTGATTCCATAATGGCGGTTTTTGGTGTTCCATATACGCGTTATGATGATGCTATACGAACAGTGAGAACAGCCCTGGAAATGCGCTCAGTATTGGCTGCGTTTAATGCCGGCAGAAAGGTAGAAGGTAAGAGACCTGTTCATGTAGGCTTTGGTATCTCCACGGGTGAAGTCATTTCAGGGAATATCGGAACGGAAAAAAGAATGGATTTCACAGTGATAGGTGATGACGTCAACATTTCCACATACCTGGAAAAACTTAACAAAGAATATGGAACAGGCATCCTGATCAGTGAGTCCACTAACAGAGAACTGGGAGAGCATTTTGTGACTCGTTTGATCGATCAGGTGCTTTTCAAGGGCAGAAAGCACCCTGTGCTGGTTTTTGAAGTGTTGGGAGGGCATGACTACCGCCTTTCTCCAGCGGAGGAAGGCTTTTGTCAGGGGCTCGTCCTTTATCGCCGGAGAGAGTTTTTGAAAGCCAGCGAACTATTCGCCAGGTTTGTGGACAGCGATCCCCCCTGCCGGGTATTTATGGACCGCTGCCTGTACTTCCTCGAGAATTCGCCACCCGACGATTGGGATGGGTTATGGGTGGTCTCGAATAGTAAAGTCCCTCTGGGGAAAAGGGGGTCATAAAATTCATGGAGAAGAATAGACATTATGAATAAAAAGGATAGAGAGCATTTCAATCTGCTTTGTGACGTTGGTGATCTGGCAGCCCTTCTTGCGGGAAGCGAAAATATTGAGAGTTTCCTTCAACAGACGGCAATAATGGTTGCCCGTCACCTGGAAGCAGACGTCTGTTCGATTTATCTTTACGATGAAAAATCGGAAGAAGTCGTGCTAAATGCAACCGTTGGATTGAATCCGGAGGCTGTCGGCGTGATCCGGATGAGATTGGGCGAAGGACTTGTAGGAACCACCATGGAGTTGCTCCATCCAATTCGTGAGGGATCCGCGAGCCGCAATCCAAAGTTCAAGTATTTTGAGGAAGCAGACGAAGATCGCTTCGAATCCTTTCTCTCAATACCTATCCAGAGGGGTATCGAAAAGATCGGTGTTCTTGTTGTGCAGCACGAGAAGATCAACTACTTTGAAGAAATAGATCTTATGGCATTGCGTGCGATCGCGTCACAGCTTGCCGGAGCCATTGAAAATGCGCGTCTTCTGATGGACATGAATCGTCAGGATTTGCCGCCGTCGGATAAGGACCTTTTCGCGAGCCTGCGCTTTGTTAAAGGAAAAAGTGCTTCTGGGGGTTATGCGTTTGCCCCTTCGACTGTTTACGGGAAAAGTCATGGCAGTTTGATTGCCGGTGGTCCTGATACAGATCCCGTTTGTACGCTGGAAGACTTCTACAGTGCGGTTCAGAAAACAGCCGACCAGTTGGAAGCTCTCCAGTCCCGATTTTCCGAGCGTCTTGAGGAGAGTGCTTCATTGATTTTTACCGCTCACTTCTTGATTCTGAAGGATGCTCAATTCATTAATAAAATAGTCCGCCACATTGAAGAAGGTATCTCTCCTTCCGAGGCATTAAGGGCGGTGGCAAGACATTATATATCCATATTTGCGTCGAGTTCGCATGCCTACATGCGCGAGAAAGTCAATGATATCGAAGATCTGGCAGGTAGAATCCTTGTCAATCTTCAAGATAGGATTTCTGAGGAACACACATTAGGCAGGAGTCGCATTGTCATCGCACGCGGGCTTTATCCATCTGACATTCTGAAACTTGCAGCTGAAGATGTAAAAGGCATAATTCTGGTCAGCGGCGGCGTTACATCCCATGTGTCTATTCTCTCCCGATCGTTGCAGATTCCCCTTGTCATTGCCGATAGACCTGAACTGCTGAACCTTCCGGAAGATACGCCTATTCTGCTGGATGCGGAAATAGGGAACATATATGTCCGTCCCTCTGAAAAGGTCATCGGGCAGTTTGAATCTCGAAACGAGGCGGAAAGGTCAGCGGCACAAATGAAGAAAGAAATGTCTCCTGCGACGAGCACAAAAGACGGCGTACGTGTGCGTCTGCTGGCCAACATCAATCTTCTCAGCGAGTTGCCTCTCGCACGCGACCTGAAAGCCGAAGGAGTGGGCCTTTACCGGACAGAGTTTCCATTCATCATCAGATCGAATTTTCCTTCTGAGGAAGAGCAGTATTATATCTACAAAAAGCTTTTTGACGCGATGGAGGGGCGTGATGTGACGATTCGGACCCTGGATATCGGGGGTGAAAAGATACTTGCATATTCAGATGCGACAGGTGAAGCGAATCCCGAACTCGGACTTCGGTCCATCCGTTTTTCTCTCCGTCACAGGGATATTTTTAAGCAGCAGTTGCGGGCAATTCTACGTGCGGCTTCAGAAGCAGCAAGCGTTCGTATAATGTTCCCCATGATTTCGTCACTTGATGAATTCCGGGAGGCAAAGCAGGCTGTATTTGACTGCATGCACGAACTCGCACGGTTAAACCTTCCATACCATGACAATCCTGCTATCGGCTTGATGCTGGAATTACCCTCGGTAATCGAAATTATTGATGAACTCTCGCAGGAGGCAGATTTCTTCTCGATCGGAACTAATGATTTCGTGCAATATATGCTTGCCGTTGACCGTGCAAACGAAAAGGTAGCCGAGTATTATCGGCCCAATCATCCGTCTGTATTGAGGGCTCTTGCAAGGATAGTAAACGCAATATCCCGTAACAATAAGGATCTTTCCATCTGCGGTGAGATGGCCCATGAACCAGAGTACATTCCTTTTTTTATCGGTATCGGCGTGCGCAGTCTCAGCGTCGATCCGCAGTTCATGCCTTCTGTTCAAAAAAGTATTACACGTCTTTCCATATCGGATGCGGAAGATTATGCCAGGGAACTTCTCGCTGAAAAAACGGTAAAGGGAATCCGAAAAGTTATTGACAGCAGGACTATTTAGTTTCAGTTTAAATGTCAATAGTTATACAAAAAGGTGATGCATCTTACCGGTACTTTCTCATTGACACACAAGAATAGTTTCCTTATACTTCTTCACTGAAAAGCAACTTTTTATCAAATACTTAAGGGGGATAAGCTATGGACGAGATCAAGGTTATTCAGCCGGATGAGATCAAATGGGAGCCCCATCCGCAATTAGAAAAAGCTAAGGTGGCTTATTTACTGTCCAACCGCGATGAAAAAGCGGACCTCACGAGCCTTCTGGTTTATTTGCCTAAAGGCACACAGGTAGAAAAGCACATTCACGAAAACTCCGATGATATTATTTATGTAGTAAAGGGAAAGGCAACGATGTGGATCGAAAACATTGGGGATGTACCGATGGTCGAGGGTTCCTTCTTCAGGATTCCCAAGGGCGTACTGCATCAGCCCCATGATATAGAGGAGGATTTGATCGCCTACGATATATTTTATCCGTTTTTGGCCTGATCTCTGCGGCTTATACGAAACTATTCCCGAAAGATGACGTGAAGTACCAACGATGCTTGATAAACCAAGGTCCAAATTTGTCAGCGCTAACAATCTGAATCTGCACTACCTCGAAAGGGAGAGTTACAATACACAGACCATTGTACTCCTGCACGGGATCGGCGATAACGCCCATATATGGGACCATTTCATTTGCGCTCTCGAAGGGGAAGTGCGGGTTATAGCGCTCGATCAACGTGGGCACGGCCGCAGTGAATGGGCTCTACCGGCTGCTTACACCTGTGGAGACTATGTGAGCGATCTTGAAGGGGTTATCACTGCTCTCCGTTTGAATAATTTCGTGCTTATGGGACATTCCATGGGTGCCCTCCACGCGACTCGTTATGCGTCTGTACATTCCGATATGGTTGCCGGGCTTATTCATGCAGATATTGAACCTCGTCCCCCCGAGTGGAATAAGCAGTATCTTACCAATCTCTATAATAATTTGCCGACATGTTACAGCTCTGTCGAGGAATATGTCCGTCAGATGCAAAAGGACAGTCCGTATGCGGATCAGGCGCTTCTGTTTGAATTTGCTTCGACGGCCCTTAATCGAAGAGACGATGGCACGTATGCGTGTCAATATGACAGAGAGGTCCTTTCCGGTTTCGACCGCTATGATATATTGCCGTATCTCGGTGATATCACATGCTCAACCCTGATTCTGCGTGGCGTGGAAAGTCGGGTTATGCGTCGGCACATCGCCGAAGAGATGTGCAGTGCCATTCCTGACAGCAGACTTGTCGAAATACCGGATGCAACCCATCCTGTTCATACAGACAACCCCCATGGATTTCATCAGGCTGTCTATAGTTTCTTAAGAGAAATCAA
>CAZGAK010000024.1:0-32959 GCA_964523565.1 uncultured Syntrophaceae bacterium
CCTGTTTACGAATATATAGATGATAGAGTTATGATTGTCATAACGATGGCAAAAAATCCTTTCAGCAACACCCCTGACTCTCTTAACAATAAAGATCTATAGCCCGTTCTGAAAGCGGGTCTCAGATTCTTCTCGTTAAAATATTCAACAAAAAACGTGCCGGCAAAGCCACCAAGAAACATACCGATGATTGTGCCGGGTCCCATTAAAAAAGGAGTTAGTGCTACTGCTCCTGTAATTCCCCCAATGAGGGATGCTATGACTCCTTTTTTTGATGGACCGAATCTTCTGGCACCCGAAGCTCCAAGCAGAAAATCGAGGGTTTCCGCAAGAAGAGATATGAATACTAAAATAATAATTATTTTAAAACCAATTTTCTCGAATCCTGTAACCCAGGAGTAAATTATAACATCTGCAACTATCAAAATCGTACCGGGAAGACTAAATATAATGGAGAAAACTCCGGCAAAAAGTATGAGAATAAATATAGTCAACCATGCGATTTCAAAAGGGGACAAGTTACCTCTTCCTTTTTTTCCTCGAAGGCTTAATGGATTCCCATGCCAAAATCGTGGGGCTGGCGATAAATATCGATGAATACGTACCTGTGATAATTCCCACAAGAAGAGCAAAGGCAAAATCATGGATAACGGCACCACCCAGAAAAAATAGAGCGCCAACCACAAGGAGTGTTGTTCCCGATGTAAGTATCGTTCTGCTTAATGTTTGATTTATACTTGAATTGACTATCTGTTCAAGCCCCTGCCGTTTTATTGATTTCGAGTTTTCTCTTACCCTGTCGTATACTACAATGGTATCATTTAACGAATAACCGATGATGGTCAGCAGTGCCGCGATGATGGGCAGGGTAAACTCTTTATCCAGGAGGGAGAAAATCCCGATGGTAATAATAACATCATGGGTAAGTGCGATAATTGCCCCAACGGCATAACGAAATTCAAACCGCCATGTTATGTAAATTAATATTCCTATCATGGCGTAAAGCATTGCCAGCATGCCTTTTTGCCGTAAGTCGGCTCCCACCTTGGGGCCGACAACCTCGACCCTTCTTATCTCGAATGCACCTTCAGGATAAGCGGTTGCCAGCGCTTCCTCTATCATATCCGACAAGCCTTTAAGTTCAGCGGAAGATTTTTCTGTTTTTACCAGGAATTCATTGTTGACCGTGTAACCAAACTGCTGGATAACGCTATTTCCAAGATTAATTTTTTTAAGGGGGCTTCTTATATTGCTTACAGTCGTTGGTTCATGAAATTTTATCTGCACAAGAGTTCCACCCGCAAAATCAATTCCCAGGTTGGGTCCCTTATGAATGATTAGTGACAATATACTGATGACTATCAGCGCGAGAGAAATGAAAAAGGCAATTTTCATTTTCCCGACAAAATTGAAGTCAATCCCGTGTTTTATAAATTCCATCCGTGTCTCCTCGATAACAGGTTCAAGGGGAAAGGAACAAGGTACAAGGAACAAGGAAAATATTGGCCTTTATCCTTGATGGTTTCGTGAAAAGTCGAATTTCTACCTTCGCGGGAGTGACTCGACTTTTGACTTTTTACGAGTTCATCATCCTTTATCCTTGAGCCTTTGACCTTTAACCTGTTTTTTATATACTAACCGTTTCAATCTTTCTGTACCAGACAAGATAGTCAAAAATAATCCTCGTTACAAAGATGGCAGTAAACATGCTGCAGACGATACCTATGCTGAGTGTCACGGCGAAGCCCTTTACCGGTCCGGTTCCAAACTGGAACAGAACTAAAGCGGCGATAAGGGTGGTAATATTCGCATCTACAATAGTAACTAATGCCTTTGAATACCCTCCCGCAATGGCGGCCCTTGGTGATTTTCCCAGGCGCAGTTCCTCCCTGACCCTTTCGAAGATAAGAACATTGGCATCAACGGCCATACCTATCACGAGAACGATACCCGCGATTCCGGGGAGGGTTAATGTAGCCTTAAAGGCGGCCAGAGCACCGAGGATCAAAATGATATTCAGTATGAGAGCGATATCGGCGATAATTCCAGAGTATCGGTAATACCATGTCATGAAGAGAATAACCAGTATGCCTCCAATAATTATGGACATTAGCCCCTTGTCGATGGAATCCTGTCCCAGAGACGGCCCGACTGTTCTTTGCTCAAGTATCCTGACCGGTGCCGGCAGTGCGCCTGCCCTGAGGACAATGGCCAGATCCCGTGCCTCTTCCATGGAAAAGGTTCCGGTAATCTGTGCGTTACCACCTGAAATTCGTTCCTGTATTACGGGAGCGGAATGAACAATGCCGTCCAGGACAATGGCGAGGCGTTTTTTGACATTTTCTCCTGTTATCCTGTCGAAGTCTCTTGCACCCTGTGAATTGAATTTTAATGCAACGTAGGGTTCTCCGAACCTGTCGCTTATCTTCACCATGGCATTTTCAAGGGAGTCACCGGTTAGAAGGGTTTTTGCCTTGAGTAAATGGGGTATTTTTCTTCGCACGCTCGTTGTCTTATCTGTCTTGTGCTCATAAGCTATAATGCTTCCCGCAGGAGGAACACGATGTTTGAGGGCCTCGTCCAGGCTGTGTTCTTCGTCTACAAGTTTGAATTCCAGGAGGGCGGTCTTTCCGATCAGGTTGATGGCCCTCTTTGGGTCTTTTATGCCTGGAAGTTGTATGAGAATACGATCATCACCCTGGGGAATTATTTCAGGTTCTGTGACCCCGAACTGATCTACCCTGTTTCTAATGGTTTCAAGGCTTTGTTCTACGGCAAACTTCTTTATTTCGTTAGCCTGCTTATCCTTTATGGTCAGATGTACCGTTTCTCTGTCATCTGTCCATTCAGAAGATTTTATCTGAAGATTGGGAAAAGAATCTTTCAGGACTTCTCCGAATCGGTCACTCGCTTCTTTCGTTGGTAATTCCAGTGTTATTGTGTTGCCATTTATACGATCCATGTGTCTGAAACGTATTTTCTTTTCCATAAGAACGTCTTTAAGGGCGTTCGAGATTCTCTCCATTGCGCTTTCAACGGCTTTATCTGTTTCGACTTCCAGCACCAGGTGCATTCCTCCCCGAAGATCGAGACCGAGGTGAATCTTGTCAACGTGATCCTTCCACAGGGAGGGTAGATATTGCGTCATTGAAGGTATCATATAAAATAGCCCAATGAGAATCACTATGACAGCGATAATCCCCCTCATTTTAATATTTTTCAGCATCCGTTATCCCTCGACTATTCTTTTGGTGATTTTTGCGTGACAGCCGATATGTGGTTCCTCGAAACTTTTACTCTGACTTTATCTGAAATCTCGAGAGTTATAATATTGTCTGTGAGGCCGGTAACTTTTCCATGCAGCCCACCGGTCGTTATTACCATATCTCCGTGATTCAAATTATCCAGCATCGCTTTCACTTCCTTTTGCTTTTTTTGCTGGGGTCTAATCAGCAGGAAGTAAAAAATGGCAAAAATGGCAACCATTAAAATAATAAAATGCATATCTCCTCCAGGGGCATCTTTTCCCCCGGCACCCCCCATTGCGTATGCCAAACTATTCATCTTGTTTTTCCCTCCTTAAGTAGTTTCAAGTTTCATATTTCAAGTTTAAAGTTTCCATGTCAGTCGTTACCCGACTTCTTTAGAATTGAAGCCTTTCCTGAAGGTTTCATAGTCATCATTTTTTATGGCTTCTCTGATTTTCTCCATCAGATTTGTAAAATGCCGGACATTATGAATTGTATTCAAAATAACCGCCAGGATTTCCCTGGCAATAAACAGGTGCCTCAGATATGCCCGGGAATAGTTTTTACATGTATAACAGTCGCACTCACTGTCGAGTGGCGATTCATCATTCCGGTAACGAGCGTGCTTTATAACAACCTTTCCGCTGTTTGTAAATAACATTCCGTTTCTTGCGTTTCTTGTGGGGATAACGCAGTCGAACATGTCAACACCGTGATAGACGCATTCCACGATATCTGCCGGCATGCCCACACCCATGAGGTATCTGGGTTTTTCTGCCGGCATGAGCGGAACGGTTGATTCCATAATATCCATCATAAGCTCTTTTGGTTCTCCGACGCTTAAACCTCCAAGTGCATACCCATCAAATCCGATGTTTGTTATTTCTTCGACCCCCTTTTTTCTCAGTTCATGATACATGCCCCCCTGAACAATTCCGAAAAGGGCCTGATTGTAATTTTTTCTGGCGTCTTTACACCTTTTTGCCCATCCTGTTGTCATGTCCAGCGATTTTTCAGCATAATCAAAGTCAGCAGGGTAAGGAGTACATTCATCAAAACACATCATGATATCGGAACCAAGGGCCTCCTGAATTTCTATGGCTATCTCAGGACTTATAAAATGTTTTGAACCGTCTATGTGTGATTGGAATTCAACTCCGTCGTCTGTTATTTTCCTCAGCGTACTGAGACTGTAAACCTGAAATCCACCGCTGTCGGTTAG
Organism: uncultured Syntrophaceae bacterium; assembly: GCA_964523565.1. Classification (GTDB taxonomy): domain Bacteria; phylum Desulfobacterota; class Syntrophia; order Syntrophales; family UBA6807; genus CAZGAK01. The sequence continues at coordinate 4,471 of CAZGAK010000024.1, forward strand.
TATCGGATATTTCCAATTCATGAATCGGTGCAGTCCGCCCAGGTTCCTGATCAGATTGTGCCCCGGTCTGAGATACAGATGATACGTGTTGCTGAGTACTATTTCTGCTCCCAGTTCTTTCACTCTTTCAGGAGTAAGGCCTTTTACCGTACCCTGAGTACCGACCGGCATGAAGACAGGTGTATTCACCTCACCGTGGGGGGTTATTATCTTGCCGAGGCGCGCGTTTGAGTTCCTGTCTTTTTTTAAAAGTTTGAATTGAAAATCCATAATATTTTTCCGCCTAAAGATCAAAGGAACAAGGAAAACATTGGCCTCTATCTTTTGCCCTTTGCCCTTTGTCCTTGAACCTTGAACCTTGAACCTTGAACCTTGCTCCTTGTACCTTGTTCCTTTAACCTAAATGATGAGCATACAATCTCCGTAGCTGTAAAAACGAAACCTCTCTTCTATTGCCTTTTTGTAGGCTTTTTTTATCAAATCCGTACCTGCGAAAGCACAGACAAGAAGAAAAAGGGAAGATCTGGGCAGGTGAAAATTGGTTATCAGCCTATCTACTTTCTTGAATTTATAACCAGGGTAAATGAAAAGATTGGTATAACCCGAGGAGGATTTTATCTTTCCCCGTTTGTCAGCCAGTGATTCTAAAACTCTCGTTGAGGTTGTTCCGACGGCTGTTACTCTTTTTGCTTCATTTAAAATTTCAGCGGCCCCTTCACTCAGTTCAAAGTGTTCCTCATCCATAATATGGTCTTCCACGCGTGCCGTTTCTATGGGCAGGAATGTTCCGTATCCTACGTGCAGCGTTATCGGTAAAATCTGGATTCCACGATCTTTCATTTTATCCAGGATGCTCTCAGAAAAATGCAGACCCGCAGTAGGTGCCGCAACTGAACCGGGTGTCCTGGCGTATACCGTTTGATACCTTGTGAGATCGTGAAGATCTTTTTCCGCTGTTTTTCCCCTTTTTATATAAGGAGGCAGGGGCGCCCTTCCGTGTTCCTCGAGAAAATGATCAAACTCAAGATCCGTATGGAATTTGAGGAGCCATTTCTTGTCCGAAATCCTTTCTGTAATCTCGGCCCAGGATCGTTCGTTAAAAACAATTTTCGTTCCGATTCGCACCCTTTTTGCGGGTCTCAGCAATACTTCCCATGACTGTAAATGCGGTGTTTCCTGATCTTTTCGTGACAGCAGGAGTGTTTCAATCATTCCACCCGTCGATTTTTTTCCAAAGAGTCGTGCCGGAATGACCTTTGAATCGTTGATGACTAAAACATCATCCATTTCTAGGTAGTCGGATATTTCGTGGAAATATTTACACTCTATAGATCTATGTTTTCTATTTACAACCATCATCCGGGAATAATCCCGTGGTTCACAGGGGTGTTGGGCTATTAATTCTTCCGGAAGGTTAAAATTATATTCTTCTACTTTCATATCGATATGCTGGGGGAGATAATCAAAACAAATTTAAAAGTCAATGAAATTATTAATTTCTTCCGAAATAGACAAGAGTCAGACCTATCATGACTGCAAAAAATCCAAAAATTCTCAAGGTTCCGTCAGGGATTTCATGCACTTTTAAGAGATATGCCTTGATCTTTTCGGGAAAAGCAAAATAAGGGAGCCCCTCGATTATTAAGACCAGACCTACAACGCAGAGAAAGAATTTCATTACTTCATCCCTAACCCAGATAAACTGGAAATTCGAATTTAAGTTTTGCAAGGACTTATCAGTCATAAAAAATTCTTTTGCCATTTTTGCAAGAATTTTACAACTAAGGAACTTGCATATTATTTACACTTCGAAAACAACCATCCAGTATCCATCATCCGGCATGGCGGTGTATTAATTTTCTTATATTTCTTTATTCTTGGATTGATCCCACAGATCATCCATTTCTTTAAGAGAGGACTGAGAAAGACTTTTGCCCTGTTCTTTCAGTTTCGCTTCAATAAAAGAAAATCTCTTTACAAATTTCTTTATGGTGGACCTAAGGGCGTCTTCCGGATTTACCTTTATAAATCTGCTTAAATTTACCAGGGTGAAGAATATGTCGCCGATTTCATCTTTTATCTGCTCTTCATTCTTGCTGTGAATAGCGACCTTGAGCTCTTCTATTTCTTCTTCGACCTTTTCAATGACGCCTTCTGTATTCTCCCAGTCAAAGCCTGCCTTCGATGCCTTCTCAGTGATCTTTTTTGCCATTAAAAGGGACGGCATGGAATGGGGTATACCATAAAAGATTGAATCGTCTTTATCTGTTTTCCCCTCAGCATGTATTTTTATGTCTTTCCAGTTGGATTTGATCTCCTCTACATTTTTAACCTTTTTCTCTCCGAAAACGTGCGGATGCCGGCGGATCATCTTTTCCGATATCTCTTTTATTACATCAGATATATCAAATTCACCGGCTTCCTCAGAGATTTTTGCTAAAAAGAGAACCTGAAAAAGAAGATCGCCAAGCTCTTCTTTCAGATCCTCAGGAGATTCCCCGTCTATTGCATCAAGAACCTCGTATGCTTCTTCTATCAGGTATCGCGCCACGTCTTCTTTTTTTTGTTCTCTGTCCCACATACAGCCATCCGGGGCCCTGAGTCTGTCGATAATTCCTGAAATTTTCTGAAGATCCCACTTGTAATGTTTTTTCAATTTTCTTCTCTTTTCCAATGCGTATTATTATGATAGGCGAAAAAATCTCCTTCTAACATGAATGAGATAATCTGTCAAAAGTACTATATATTTAACCCAGCTTTTGCAGCAGGTATCGTAGCGAGACGCAGAAAACCGTTCGGCTGAGCGATTCGACGGTTCGACTGAGCTCACCGAAGTCTGAGCTCGTCGCAGGCTCACGCCGAAGCCGCAGCGAATCGGGCAGCAAGAATTTTCAAGTCGCAGTCTTCGGTGAACTCAGCCGAACCGTAGATTGCTGCCACAAAATCTATGTTGAAATATGTGTCATCATGTTTTGTTTTGTCTTGACTTTTTTGAAGGTAAGGTGATAATGGAAAATTCCTAATTTAGTGTTATTGAGGGTTTCGTAAAACTCTCTTGGACTATCATACAAATGTTGTTTATTTTAAAGGAAAAGGAGGAGTATCAATGGCAGAGAAAAAGACAAAACTGACAAGGGCTGAAAGGCTCGAAAAGACGCAAGAGGAAAACCTGAAACACTGGATGGCAGAGGATGAAATTCTGTTTAAACACCGCGAAGAAGCATATAATGTTGGTGGTCAGAAACAGATAGATCGTCTTGCAAAACAGGGCAAGAAATCGATGCGTGAACTTATCTCCATCCTGATTGATCCGGGTACCGAGTACTTTGAAGTAGGTCTTGATACTGGCTATGATATCGGTTCGAAAAGAATTTACGGTGGAGAGATCTACGAGCAGGAGGGACGGGGCCATATACCCGGAGGCGGTTTGATTACGGGTATTGGAAAAGTCCATGGTATAGACTGCATGATCTTTGCCAATGAGAACCGTTATGCCGCGGGTACATATTTCCCCATTACACTGAAGAAGCACATGCGGGCCCAGGAAATTGCCGAGATGTGTGAAATTCCCTGTATCTACCTTGCCGATTCGGGCGGAATTTATCTTCCCCTGCAGATAGGCAGTTTTGCAGATCACAATCACTTCGGAAAAATGTTTTACAATATGTGCCGCATGTCTGCCAAGGGAATAAAACAGTATACGCTTTCCATTGGTGGAAATACCGCCGGTGGCGCATACATTGTTTACCTGGCCTGTGAATCGATTATGATAGAAAAAATGGCGTATGCCTTCCTTGCAGGTCCTCCCATGGTCAAATCCGCTATCGGTGAGACCGTAACACCGGAAGACCTCGGCGGTGCCTATGTCCATACACAACACTCCGGTGGCTGCGATCATATTGTAAAAACTCAGGAAGAGGGAATACAGAAACTTCGAGACATAATGGAATTTGAGCCATCCCAGAAGCTGTACACAGAGCGCAGAGAGACAAGGGAACCCAGATTTGATTTTAAAGAGATGATGAAATGTTCACCAGTTAATACGTATAGCTATATCAACATCAGGGATACTATTAAATGTATCGCTGATGACAGCCATTTCCACGAATACAAGCCGACCTATGGTCCCGGGCGTGGTGACGGCGTTTTGTGCGGCAAGATGTGGTTAAAGGGAATACCTGTGGGTGTTATTGCTTCGAATGCGAGTGGAGTTATCTATATCGAAGCGGCGAGAAAGGCTGTCGAATGGATGATCCGTTGCGGTACCTCCAAGCTGCCCGTTCTATTCCTTGAGGGTACCCCCGGTTATATGGTAGGCAAGGCGGAAGAATGGGGCGGTATAGGTAAATACGGTTCTGATATGGTTAGAACGGATACCTGTCTGGATACACCCAAGATTACCTATGTTATCGGTCCTGATCACGGAGCCGGCAACTACGGTATGTGCGGGAGGGCATTCAATCCCACATTCTCATTTACAAATATGAGAGGTCGCACGACCGTTATGTCAGGTGAAACAGCCGGTTTCATAGTTGAGTCTGTTCGCAGGGCGAACATTGTTAAAAAAGGTGAAAAGGTTAATGAAGAAGAAATGGCAGATTTCCGCCAGATGATGAGAGACCGTTATGAAGAACAGGGTCACCCATTCTATACGGGATGCCTCAATTTCCATGACGGCGTCGTTGCATTCAGTGAGGCACGGGATGTGTTGGCAAGATCCTTTGAAACCGCACTTCACGCCCCGATTAAGGAGTCTCACTTTGGAAACCTGAAGTTTTAAGCTTTTTTGTCTGTACGAGAGGAAGGAGTAAAATATATGTCGGATATATTATTACAGGAAAGAACGGATGACGGTATACTGATTCTCACATTGAATCGCCCGGAGGCGATGAACTGCTTCAATTTTGATCTGCTCTCTGAATTGGCTGACGTCATTAGAGAAGCCAACTTTGATATGGATCTGAGATGCATCATCATTACCGGTTCCAAAAGAGGTGATGAACCGAAAAAATGGTCCTTTTCAACGGGAGCCGACCTGAAGGAGAGGAGAACCCTGACGGAGGATCAGGTAAGGCGTTTCATCTTCACAATCCGCAATACATTTACAGCAGTGGAGAATGTTCGTGTGCCTGTTATCGCCGCGATCAACGGTTTTGCATTCGGCGGTGGAACGGAGCTTGCGCTGGCAAGCGATATACGTATTGCCTCCTCCAATGTTCTGATGGGTCTGACCGAAACCAGCCTGGCGATCATTCCAGGTGCCGGCGGAACCCAGAGACTCACCAGGGTTGTCGGTGTGGCAAAGGCCAAGGAATTAATTTTCACGGCCAGGAGATTTAATGCACAGATGGCGCTGGAGATCGGACTGGTAAGCAAGGTGGTGGAGCCCGATGAGTTAATGGATGCGGCTCTTGAACTGGCGAGAGAGATAGCCAAGAATGGTCCTATCGGTGTTGCCCAGGCCAAGTTTGCCATCAATTATGGCTCAGAGGCAAGCCTCGGCGTGGCGCTTCCGCTGGAATCGAAAGCATATGAAGTTACAATTCCCACGGAAGACCGCCTTGAGGCCCTTGCAGCCTTTGTGGAGAAGAGGAAACCAGTGTTTAAAGGCAAATAATGAAGGCCTTTGAATTATAAAGTAGAAAATAACAGGAGGTAAGTATAAGTATGGCAACAGAATATGATTACTGGAAAATTTTTCCGAAAATGCCGAAGAAGGTAACGCTTGGTGACATCACCATTCGTGACGGTTTTCAGCACGAGGAAAAGTTTGTTTCAACTGAAGCGAAGATCTTTTATGCCGAAGAGATGATCCTTGCGGGATGTAAAGAGATTGAGCTTTCAAATCTTGGTAATCCTGCAGGTATGCCGATGTTTAAAGATGCCGAGGAGGTCTTCAGGTATTTCAAACAGGGTGAAAGGTTCAAGAAACGATGCGCCAGAAAGGGTATCAATCCTGATGATATTACGTTTACAGCGATAACCATTCGTGAACCTTCTGTAGATCGTGCAATCGAGATGAAAAAAGAGGGGTACGGCCCCGACCGTATTCTCATGATGGTTTCCACAGAAGGGGAACATCACTTTGCCAATTCAGGTACAACCCTTCCCGATTACTGGGCGGAGGCGGAGCGCTGTATCAAAAAATCGAACGATGCGGGGATAAAGATGGTCGGTACGGTCAGCACAATCTGGGGAAGTCCAATCGGCGGCGCAACTGATCTGAAGGATGCCGTGGAATTTACAAAACGCTGGTTCGAAATCGGCGCCAATGATATCGAGCATGCCGATCATGACGGATCCGCGAATGCGGCGGACGTTTACCGTTACTGCTCAATGATTCTGGATGAAATGCCCAATCCCGAAGCACACCTGCTTCATCTGCATGAGACAAAGAGAGTTGCCTCGGCCTCGATCCTGGGAGCTCTTCAGGCGGGGTTTATCCGTTTTGAGGGAACCCTGGGTGGGCTTGGCGGACAGCCTGCCAATTTCCTTGATGACGTTCCCATCAGAGGAACGGGTGAATACTATTACAAGGATCCCCGCTATGTAGGACTGATAACCTTCGAAGACCTGCTCGTCCAGATTGACGAGATGGGCATTGAGCATGGTTACGATGTGGACCGTGTTCTGTGGCTTGGCCAGAAGATGGAAAAAACCATCGGCCGCAGACTACGTTCCGAGGCGGTTATTAATGGTAGAACCCTGAAAGAGGGCCATATGGAGTTCGCACGTCCCGGTCGCGCTGCAAGAAAAGAAAAACTCGGTGAAAAGCCTGAGCAGAAGGTTCCCGCAAACTGGGGGGAAAAGGCAGTTTTGCCTGATCCCTGGGGACCCGAGATGTTTGAACAAAAATTTGCCGACAAAAAATGATTATTTTGTAACCGGGGGAGAATTTCTCCCCCTGCTTTTAAAAAGGTATTAAATGAGTTTGGTGCAGGATTGGGTTATATAATCCGGGAACACCGCTTGTTCTATCTTAAATCAATGTAAGGAGGATATATAAATGGCTGTTGAAGTATTAGCTCCCATGCCGGGAACGATAGTAGAGATTATGGTAGAAGCTGGAGATCAAGTGAGCGCTGAAGAGGAACTTATAATTTTAGAGGCAATGAAGATGGAGAACCCCATCATTGCCCCTGTGGACGGTACAGTTAAAGAGATCAAAGTAGAGGAAGAAGATAAAGTAGATACAAATCAGGTTTTGATCATTCTTGAATAATTTGTCCTGTTTTGAAAAAATTAATGCCGAATCAATCGCTCATAGACTGATTCGGCATATTTTTTGGTGATGAGATGCTGGAGTTCTGATATGAAATTATTCTTAATTCATGAAAAGGATGCATTATAGAATGGAAAATCGTTTGCCTCAGAAAGTGACACTCCATGAGGTGGTGTTACGTGACGGAATTCAGAACGAGAAGACCATCATCCCCACGGAGGAAAAAATACGATTAATTGAGAGGCTTGTCAACTGCGGAACCAAGCGCATTGAGGTGTCTTCCTTTGTTAACCCCCGTCTCGTTCCACAGATGGCCGATGCGGAAGATTTCTGGGGAAAGATAGAACGTAGAGAAGGCATTCTTTATTCCGCATTAATCCTGGGGGAAAAAAGTCTTAACAGGGCAATTCATTGTAAGGTGCCCCATGCAGGAATTTTTGTCTCGGCAAGCGAGACACACAGTCAAAAAAACTCTAACCGAACGATTTCAGAGGCCAGGAAAGAGGTCCTGAAATTAATCGAAAGAGCACAGTCCGCCGGTATGGAAATACGAGCCGGGGTTATGAATGCCTTTGGATGTGCCTATGAGGGAAAGATTTCTGTAGAAAAAATAATCAGTCTTGTAGATGATCTGATGAAGACGGAGCCGGATGAAATCTGCCTGGCTGATACATCGGGCATGGCGAATCCCAAACTGATAAAAGAGGTATTAGTCCGCATGAGAGAGGTGACGGGCAACAAGCCAATATCTCTCCATCTTCACAATACCCGGGGCCTTGGTCTCGCAAATGTCTGGGAAGCTCTGCGGCAGGGCGTTTTCATATTTGATACTTCGATAGGGGGGCTTGGAGGGTGTCCTTTTATTCCCGGGGCGAAAGGAAACATTGCAACGGAAGATACGGTGCATATGCTTCATGAAATGGAAATAAAGACAGGGATTGATTTAAATTGTCTTGTTGAGACGAGTCTGGATTTTGAGAAATTCATGGGTAAAGAATTTCCGGCCATGGTATCGCACCTGGGAAGATAAATTACCATTTCCTGACTACATAGAACTGCCTCAGATAATAGTCGAAATAATCCTTAAAGATGTTTCGGGGAAGACTTTTACGCAGCACATCCAGTCCCATATCGGTCAGATCATTCGCAGTTAGGTAACATGAGCTATAACCCGTTATAATGATATGTCCCCCCTTTTCTATTCTTTCCAGTGTATTCGTCAGTATTTTGACAGATTCCTCTTTTTTTGTAACCTGTTTGTTTAAAAGACCTGAAAATATGACCATATCAAAGAGAAGTCCATCAGGTAAAATATCATTAACGTCCAGACAGTCGCCAGGATAAATATTGGGCACATTCATTTCTTCGGCGGCTTCGATATTATCGGGATTAACATCGATTCCGTAGCATGTTACATCCGGAGATCGTTTAACAATATCCTGAATCAGGTTTCCGGAGCCGCAACCCATGTCGAGCAATCGGTGAAATTTAAAGTGACTCAGTGCCTCTAAGATGGCCGGGTATATGTGGGCAGCATATACGGTAAACTCTTTTGTTGAATCAAAACGATCCCATTCGACAGATCGAGCAAGGTTTCTCTCTGGTACGATCAGCTCTACATCATTTTCACCCTGAGAAGAAATAAATTTTACAAGTTGTTCCTCCTCTGATTCGTCTATGGGATAACCCGTAATTTTGGGCCATACACCTTTAATATCGTCGGGCCTGATTCCGTCTACCAGGGCGGCTATGTTTCTGTTTATGCCCTGTTCTGATTTCTCATCATCTATATTTCCCTGGATAAACCGGCAATCCTTAAACTCGATCAGATTGAACCAGTAGCCCGAGAATCTTTCCTTGTTTCGCCGTCGGATGTTTCCGATTGACTGATCGAAATCTCTTTCTGATTTCAGTTCCATAAGTTGAATCTGTACCTTCATCTACCGTGTCCGGTTAGATTCTTTGTTCTCAACATCTACTTTTTTGCGCAGATGGTTGCTAAGGGCTAAAGGTTAAGGGCCAAGGGCCAAGGGCCAAGGGCAAGAGGCTAAAAGGATTAAGGATTAAGGGGATAACCCTCTAATCCTGGAATTTGAGTTTTAAACTCTTTATAGCCTTTAGCCTTTGACCTTGAGCCTTTAGCCTATCTCTATTTGATTGGCCATTCTCCTCTTTCCTTGAGGACATCTCTGTATACTTCAAGGGCTTCGTTTACCGCGGGCATTCCCGCATAGGTGGCCACCTGAAAAAAGATTTCAGCCAGTTTCTGGGGGTCACAGCCTACATTAAGGGCTGCATTCACATGGAGTCTTAATTCACCTGTGGCACGGGTTGCCGCCAGCATGGCACATGCAACCATCTGTCTTTCGGGCAGCGTCAGTACCGTTCGAGAATAAAGATTACCCGTAATAAATCTGGAAAAATCGTTGGCAAGATCCCTGTCGAATTCTTTCCACATCAGATAAGGGGGGTCCATCTTGATTCCCTTGCCGAAAAGTTTGTTTGCTGTCTCCTGAGTTCTCTTTTTTATTGCTTCATCACTCACAATATACATCCTCCTTGTAGTTTTAAAATATAGCACCTGAACAATTATCGGCGAATCTAATCGGAATAAAAAAATATTGTCAAGAAATAAATATGTAGAATCGTGGGCTGGGTTGAGGTAACGAAACCCAACAAAAAACTTGATCATTTTACGAGAAAAATATCCCTGTCTCTGTCCTGAAAATAAACATGCGTAAATGGACCCTTTTCAGTTTCGCCTTTTCGGAATCCCTGTTTTTCCATAAGTCATAAATAAGTTCCACTACTTTTTCTATGTATCTCGTTATTTCGGGAGATTGTTTTAAGGATTGCGGATCATAGTCCGGTTCCATTACATGGCTGTAATCGATTCCCGCCATTGCCAGGATAATGCCCACGTTAATATATTGTCGATCATATCCGCAATTTTTGTTTCCAGCTCCGGATTTCTCGTGGAGAATTTCCCCACAATACCCACATGATGAATTCCATTTTCTCTGAAACTATCACTGATCGTTGCCACTTCATTGTAGTCAACTTCATCTATTTTTATTCCCCGGTGATTAACATAACCGGATAGAAAATGGGTATGTTCATTGATTTTCAGCATTGATGGAGAAAGACCGGGCCCGCTGGCCAGAATCATGCCGACTTTATTGACCTTGCCCTGTACGATTGCATTTGTGGACATCGTCGTGCTGAGAACGATCCTGTCAAGATTGTCAATATTTTCATCTCCCAGTATCGTGTCGGTTATTTCTTGAAAAGTTTCTATCAGGTTTTCATGGTTTGTCAAAACCTTGGCAGTCTTTTTTATCGTAAAATCATCGATGATAACTGCATCCGTATACGTCCCTCCGACATCAATTCCTAAAATCATAGTTTCTCCTGAGACAGATAATTTATGTTGACTATGATGCTTACCATATGAAACCGCTACAGGTCAATTTATCGCTTTCTCCTGTTTTATCCTTGACTATAAGTCTGTTTTTTTATACGTAACATCGCGTTAAGGGAATTTGTCTATTAAAATTAAAAGAAGGTACTAAGTAAATTTAATATTGGCGGCGGGATAGGGAAGGCCGGATCTAATGTAAAGGTCCAAAAGTTCCTGAAGGGGCCGGGGGAATAACAAACAAGTTTCAGAAGAGGGAAATGTCAAAATGAAGGCCCCTCTTATGATTTCTAACTGGCCATGTCTTTTCAGGATAGGCACCTGTACCATCCATCTTACCTACCACTACCGCAGTTCATTACCTGAAACGGAAATCAAAAATTCGGTTATTAACTGATTATCAATTCATCCGGAAGACCGCTCAGCGGCTGAAGGAAATTTAGTTTCAGACTTCTGGATGAGAACATATCATTCAGTGGAAAGATTTGCATAATGCCACATTTCGTCATTGCGAGTCGGCCAAAGGCCGACGTGGCAAGCTCATATACTTACCTTACCAGTGAGTGAGAGATTACTTCGCTCCGCTCGTATGACATAATAAATATTATGCAAACCTCTCAAATTATCAAACAGTAGAGGAGGTGATGTATTTTTATAGAAATTTTCTAATAGGTTTTCGTTTGCTTTACTATTTATAGTATTTTAGAAGGAGGTGGAAAATTATGATTAGAGCAATGGGAAATGTCTTTGACAGGTGGGCGCGTAAATGGATGCCTGATCCCATGTTGTTTGCTATTTTGTTAACTTTTCTTACTTATATTTTGGGCTTGATTCTTACCAAGAGCGGCCCCTTTGAAATGATTCAGTACTGGTATAAAGGTTTCTGGGCACTCCTTACATTTGGAATGCAGATGTGTTTGATTCTGGTAACCGGTCATGCACTGGCAACTTCTAAAATAGTGAGGGGCTGGATTGAAAAACTTGCCGCCATACCGTCCCATCAAACCGGCGCTATCTTTTTGGTGGCTTTAACTGCGGCAATTGCTTCCTGGATTAACTGGGGACTGGGTATTATTGTTGGCGCTTTGATGGCCCGTGAGGTTGGACGCAGCGGTCATTTTAGGAATATTCCGATGCATTATCCTCTCCTGGGTGCGGCAGGTTATGCGGGATTTCTGACGTGGCATGGCGGGTTATCGGCTTCGGCTCCTCTCCTGGTAGCAACAAAGGGTCACTTTTTGGTCAAGGAAATTGGAATAATTCCTACCAGCCAGACCCTTTTCAGCCCCTTGAATATCGTTGTGACACTTGCCCTTTTTGCTGTTATACCTCTAACAATGATGATGATGTCTCCTAAAAATAAAGAAGACATAGTAACAATTACCGATGTCGATCCTGCGCTGGTAGAGAAAGAAGAAATAAAAGAGCTTACAAAAGAAGAAATGGTTATCGCAGATAAAATAGAAAACAGTCAGATTATCTCCTGGATTATAGGTCTGATGGGCATGAGTTATGTGTTCTGGTATTTCGGCACAAAAGGATTCAAACTTAATCTTAACATTGTTAATTTTCTCTTTCTCTCCGCGGGTATCCTCTTCCAGCGTACTCCACTGAACTACATAAAGGCGGTTTCTGAAGGTGCCAAGGCCTGTGCCGGAATCATCGTTCAGTTCCCGTTTTACGCGGGTATCATGGGAATGATGAAATTTTCCGGTCTCGTTGCCGTCATTGCCGGCTGGTTTGTGGCTGTTTCAACTACTACTACCTACCCGGTATTTGCGTTTCTTAGCGCTGGTCTTGTAAACCTGTTTGTACCTTCCGGTGGTGGTCAGGTGGCGGTTCAGGGACCTATTATGGTGCAGGCCGCTCAGGCACTCCATTTCTCCATGCCAAAAACCATTATGGCTATTGCCTATGGAGATCAATGGACGAACATGCTGCAACCCTTCTGGGCACTGGCTTTACTGGGAATTACGCGTCTGAGGGCCCGTGATATTGTGGGTTACACGATGGTGGTATTGGTTACGAGTGCGATCGTTTTCATCCTGGGGTTGCTGTTCTTACCGGCTTAACGCGTGTATAGATTTGCAAACAAAGGGTTTGCTTAATTGAAGGCAGACCCTTTGTTTTTATTAATATCTGAAAAGGGATAGTTATTAGAGAACATTTCGGAGTCAGCCGGGGATTTGCCGATTCGGATCAAAGAGGTGCCGAATTACAGCAACAGATTGTAAAACTGGCCAGAGAAAATGATGTGCGGGTTGTTGGGCCGAATACAATGGGTATATTGAATAATTTTCGAAATTTCTCGACAGCGTTTGTTGATTTACCGGTTCCTGAAAAGGTGTTTCCAGTGTCTTTAATTGCCCAGACAGGATTAATTATGCAAAGCTTTTAACCTGTCACAGAAAATATTGATAAGGAGATCTTGACTTATGAAAAGTAAGGCTGTTATCACAGCGGCGCTGACCGGGAGCATTCATACTCCCACTATGTCACCCTACGTGCCGCATACTCCCAAGGAAATTGCCGATGAGGCACTACGATGTTACGAGGCGGGAGCGGCGGTCTGTCATATCCACGCTCGAGACCCTGAAACGGGCATGCCCGTTTCGAAAATGGAGCTTTATGAGGAGATGCTCGATATCATAAAGAGCAGAAGCAATGGTGTCGTTTGTATAACCACTGGTGGCGGGTTGGGCATGACTATTGAACAACGGGTTGAACCGGTAACCCGCTTTAAGCCGGAGTTGGCATCTTTCAATGCAGGATCTCTTAACTTTGCCCTTTTCCATGCCTTGGACAAATTCAAGGAATTCAAGTTTGACTGGGAACCTCAATATCTGGCAATGAGTGAGGATTTTATCTTTCCAAACACATTTAAGTCGATGAGGGAATTCAGTGTCACATTCAGTGAAAATGGGACCAAGCCTGAATTTGAGGTTTACGATTCCGCCATGATCAACAACGTGGCTTTTATGATTGAGAGAGGGTATCCCATTAAGAAGCCTGTTTACATCCAGTTTGTCATGGGTGTTCTGGGGGGGATTACTCCGGGTTCGGAAAACCTGTTGTTTCTGGTTAATTATGCAAAACGATTAATCGGCGATTTTGAATTTTCTGTTTGTGTTGCGGGACGTGATCAGTTTCCCATGTGCACTCAGTCTCTTCTTCTTGGCGGTAACGTCCGTGTTGGTCTGGAAGATAACCTTTTTCTGGATAAGGGGAATCTGGCCAAAAGCAGCGCCGAACAGGTAGAAAAAATCGCACGCATTGCCAGAGAACTTGGTATTGAACCGGCCACGCCCGATGATGCGAGAGAAATCCTCGGATTAAAGGGATTGGATAAGGTTAATTTTTAGTGATTTCCGTGGAAATTCAGAAATGTTAAAGCTTGTAGACGAATAAAAAGGGTCTGTTAAAATCAGGCCCTTTTTTTGTTTCTGGTAACTTTAGGTTTGCATTTATGAATGCCCATATCATATAAGAGATTAACTCCCCCTTTTCTAAAGGGGGGCAGAGGGGATTTTATTTGACATTTAGGTTTATCATTTAAGAAGTCTGGCATTATTGGGTACAATAATAGTTAATAGTGGCCTTAGACCATGCTGGTTTATGTTGTTTATTGCGGGGGTGTGAAATCATGCATAAGTTTTTTGATCCGGAATCGGTTGCAGTAATTGGAGTTCCAAGTAAGACGGGTGTGGGCGCTTTTAACAATGTCGAAACCATGTTGCGATACGGTTATGAAGGCCGTATTTATCCGATAAACCCCAGAGTCGGGGAGATATGCGGGCTGAAAACTTATTCCTCTGTTCTGGAAATACCGGAACCGGCGGACCTGGCACTGATTTCTGTGGGAAGAGATCGTGTTCTTGCAGCGTTTGAAAGGTGTATCCAGGTGGGGATAAAGCGAGTGGTAATTATCAGCCAGGGCTTTTCCGATGCGGATGAACGGGGCAGAGAATTGCAGGACCATCTTGTAACGCTGGCGCGAGAAAATGGGGTCAGGATAACAGGTCCCAATACCATGGGTTTACTTAACAATTTTCGAAATTTTAATACAGGTTTTGTTGATTTGCCGGTTCCTGAAAAGGTGTTTCCAGTGTCTTTAATTGCCCAGACAGGCTTTATCCAGGTGTCTCCCAAAGATTATGCCTATCATAATTGGGGTAAGGCAATTGATATCGGCAACACGTGTGATGTCGATTTCATTGATGCTCTGGAATATTTTGCCGACGATCCGGAGACAAAAGTAATCGCCATCCATATGGAGGGAATTAAGCGGGGCAAGGAGTTTATAGAAATTGCCTCTAAAATTACCCGCCACAAACCGATCGTTGTTTTTAAAACCGGACGTAGCAGAATGGGAGCCGAGGCTGCCCTTTCTCATACCGGTTCCCTTGTTGGCGAAGACGCGGTTTTTGATGCAGCCTTTGACCGTGCAGGTGTTATCAGGGTAAAAGACACGGCCGAATTAAGAGACGCCCTTCGCGCCCTTGTCTGTTTTGATGAGATGAAGGGTCCCAATGTGGGTATTGTGACCGTAACGGGAGCAGGGGGTATCATGGCTATAGATACCTGTGAAGAAGAGGGTTTGAAGCTTGCGAAACTTCCGGAAGAATTGCCTGGGAAATTAAAAAAGGGAATTCCTGACTGGATTCCGGTAAGTAATCCAATTGATATCTGGCCGATCGGCATGATCGGAGGAAACTATCCTGGAGCTGTCGTAACGGCTCTGACCGAATTATTGAAATCGTCAGATGTTGATGGTGTTCTTGTGATCATACCGGCTCTAAACTCTCCTCTCCTTGCTAACATGTCTGATCTTAGCATGGTCGTTAAAGAAGCACGAGAGAAGGCTGATAACAGAAAACCAATAGCAATGTTTCCATATGCTGATGACAGCTCAATGTTTTTTGATCGGTACGAAGAGATTGAGGGCGTGGCATCATTTTTTTCTGCTGAACAGGCAATAAAAGGTTTATCAGTTGCTTACAGAAACTTTCGAGCCAGGAATCGGGAATCCCTCTCAGTCCGGAAATTTTCAATAAAGCATGGAGAGGTTGAAACTCTTGTGAAAAAGGGCAGGGACGAGGGGGCGCTTACCGGCGAAGAAGCCCTTCGGTTACTTGACACTTTCGGAATTCCTGTTGCAAAGGGCGCATACGCGAAAAACCGGGAAGAACTTGAAACCGCAGCGGGAGAATTTGGATATCCCCTGGTGTTAAAACTATCCGGTCCCAGGTTTCTTCATAAAAGCGAGTGGGGCGGAGTAAAAGCGGGAATAAAGAATATTGATGAACTTCGCCGGGCTTTCCTGGACATGACTGATGAAGTAAGCCGCAGGGATCCGTCAGCGCAGATTGATTGCTTCCAGTTGCAGGAACAGGTGTATGGTAAGGAGCTGCTGCTCGGCTTGAAGCGGGATCCTCAATTCGGTCAGGTCATCGTCTGCGGGATGGGAGGGATTTATACGGAAGTGTTCCGTGATATCAGCCGGGAAATTGTTCCTGTTGATAGATCTGTTGCAGAAAAAATGATCAAGTCACTCAAGATGTACCCTTTACTGAAAGGTGTTAGGGGAGAAGCAGGAGTGGATTTGGATGCTCTCCTTGATGCCCTGGAAAGACTTTCTTTTTTAGCTGTCGAGATTCCGGATCTGGCAGAACTGGATATTAACCCCCTGTTGGTATCTGAAGGCGGGTGCAAAGCGGTGGATGCGCGGATATTATGGTGAGATATCTGTTTACAAAACCAGTTCTTTGCATTACAGAGCAAGTATTGATCACTGATCAAGATATCAGTTGTTTGGTGTGTTCCAAAATTTGAGTGAGTGAGGTGGGTAAGTTTTGGCCAGAGTTACCTTTAGCGGCGGTGGGAAGCGTGTAAAGACTGATGTAAGAAGAGACAGGACCGAAAGTCCGAGATCAGCAGAAGATGTCGTCCGTGAAATAAAAAAGGGTATGGAAAAGTCACCGGGGGAAGATTATCGGGAGAAATCACTGGCCATTCACGGTTTGATATGTGCATACTGCGGCAGGGAGTTTGATCCTTCCAACCGGCATCTTCTAACGGTACATCATAAGGATGGCAATCACCATAATAATCCACCCGACGGGAGCAACTGGGAAAATCTCTGCATATACTGTCACGATAATATCCATAGCCGGGAACTCCTGGGAGACTATTTTGACGGTTCAAACAACAAAAAAGAGGAAAGAGTGGTTTATAATAGCGGGGAAAATACAGATAAAACAGATTCCGGCCTGGGAATCCTGGGGGAGAAATTGCAAAAGGCAATGAAAGAAAAAAAGGGGGAGTGATATAAGTTAAAAAGACAGGAAGGCGCAGGATTTTTACTTGATTAGAGTTTTTGATTATGCTATTTACGCAACCACGACATTAAAAATATTGTCTTGGCAGCAGGGTCAAAACGATATTATTTTTTTTAAGTGTAAAAAAATGGGCTAAGTTACTTAACAGTTTGAGATCTTTGCAGAATGTTCAATTTTGTTCAAGTTCAAGGAAGGCGAAAGTTTTAACCACAGGAATATATTGTATATTTCGAGGATTAAAATTTGAGCCTGACGCAGAAATTGGTCAAAAGGGGACGTTATGCAAAGGTCTCAGTTTGCATTTGTTGAAATTTCAACAGGGTTATTAAGAATAATAGAGAAGGAGGTAATTTACAGTGGATGTTATTGATCAAGGCGTTGGAAGATTATTTACAGATCCCGATGCGGATAACGCAAGGGCATTTTTCAAGACGAAGTCTCGAGCACTTACAAACAAAATAATGTCTTTGAAAGACGCGGTTGCGAAATATGTGCATGACGGGGAATACCTGGCAATCGGTGGATTTGGAGCCAATAGAACCCCCATAGCCGCATGTCATGAAATTGTGAGACAGAGAAAAAAAAATATGGCCTTTGCCGGTCATACTTCTACCCATGACTTTCAGGTTCTTGCTGCTGGTAAAGTTTTTGACAAGCTGGATATTGCCTACATCATTGGTCTGGAGGCAAGGGGTTTGTCACCAAACGCGAGAAGGTATATGCAGAGCGGTGAAGTAGAGGTTTCTGAATGGACCAACTACTCTCTTTCCGCCCGCCTAAAGGCCGCCGCAATGGGTGTTTCATTCGTTCCCACCAGAAACGTCATGGGAACGGATACATTCAAGTTCAGCGGTGCAAAAATTATTGAATGCCCCTTCACAGGGCAAAAGTATGCGGTCATGCCTGCCCTTTGGCCAGATGTCTCAGTTATACATGTCCATGAAGCGGATATGTATGGTAACTGCAGAATTCGCGATATTACCGTTTCAGATCTGGATCTGGCCAAGGCATCAAAACACTTGATTATCACATGTGAGAGACTTATTCCGAATAAAGAAATCCGCAGGGAACCGTCTATGACGGATATTCCGTTCTTCTGTGTTGATGCGGTGTGCGAGGTACCTTATGGAGCTTATCCCGGAGTTATGGCCTATGAATATTTCTCCGACGAGGAGCATATCATGGAGTGGATGACGGTAGAAAAAGATCCCGAGGCATTTAAAGAGTTTCTCGATAAAAATATCTACAACGTTGGATCCCACTTTGATTATATCAGGTTGCACGGCGGTATGGAAAAGATGCTGGCCTTAAGGGATAAAGAGCTGCTGACGACGGGTAATAGCAATAACGGATAAGAAAGGAGGAAAAATAAGAGATGGCTGATTATAATACAATGGAACTTATGATAGTGACCGGATCGAGGGAGCTCAAGTCTGGTGCATCCGTTGCTGTCGGTACCGGTGCCCCATGTGCGGCGGCAATGCTTGCACAGAAAACCCATGCCCCCGATTTACTGATTATATTCGAGGCAGGTGGGATCGATCCACGACTACCCGAAATGCCGATTTCCGTCGGTGACTCCAGGACTATATGGGAGGCATGCCAGGCGACCAGTATGACCGATACCATGGAAATGTTCTGTCGGGGTATGGTTGACTACACGTTCCTCGGTGGCGCGCAGATTGACATGTACGGTAATTTAAATTCAACCCGGATCGGGCCGGATCAGCAGAAACCGAAGGTCAGGTTTCCGGGCAGTGGTGGAGCCAATGACTTTGGTTCTTTCTGCTGGAATATGATGGTAATGACACCCCAAGACAGCAAGCGATTTGCTGAAAAGTGTGATTTCATTACAACACCAGGCTATCTGGAAGGCGGTACCTCCAGGGATGAGTCAGGTCTCCCAAAGGGATCGGGTCCTTACAGGGTTATCACCAATATGGCAGTTATGGATTTTGAACCTAAATCCAAAAGGATGAGAATCATATCAGTTAACCCCGGGTATTCCGAAAAGGATGTCCAGGATAACTGTGGATTTGAGCTTCTGAAGGCAAAAAAGATCAAAGAAACCAATCCTCCGACAAAAAGGGAACTCCAGGCTTTGAGAGAAGAAGTCGATCCTTATCGTTACGTTATCGGAAGATAATAGTTCAGTCTTTTATACAGACAAAAAAGCCATGGTTGTAATGACCATGGCTTTTTTTATGAGCGGTTAATTTCAAGCTCAATCATTTTACAAACAGACTCAGATTGTCTTTTTGCTTGACCATTTTGTCTCCTAACGAGGTTCCACAGTAAGGACAGGTATAATCATATTGGTCTCCATCGGAAAGGATCAGGAGGAGTCTTTTTCTTACCGGGACCGCTCTCTTACATTTGGGGCAGTATAGCTCCGTCGCGTCGAAATCACTGTATGTTTCTCTATTCACGAATCGCTCTCCGGTATTTTTTCTGCGTTATCCAGCCAGACCGTGGCCTCGCTATCGCTTGGGGCCCTGTAATCTCCCCTGGGGGATAGAGAACCGCCGGAGCCAACCTTGGGGCTATTGGGTATGCAGGAGCGCTTAAACTGGCTGGTCTTGAAGAACCGGTATAAATAAACCTTTAGCCAGCATTTGATTTCTTCAATTGTGTATTCATTTCTCCTGTCTTCCGGCACATCAGGCCAAAGACCTTTTTCTTTGTTCCTCCATGCACTGTATGCCATAAACGCGACTTTTGTTGGGAGATAACCAAACCGGGTAATATAAAAATTGTTGAAGTCCTGGAGTTCATAAGGGCCTATTGTCGATTCCGTTTTTTGTATAGGCTGTTTTCCGTCTTCGCCGGGAATCAATTCCGGACTGATTTCCGTTTCGAGAATATCAGACAGGATATCTGAGGTTTCCTGATTAAACAGGACCGATTGTGCTACCCACCGGATCAGGTATTGTATCAGAGTTTTTGGTACGCTGGCATTGACATTATAGTGGGACATATGGTCACCTACCCCGTAGGTACACCACCCTAAGGCCAGTTCGCTGAGGTCTCCTGTTCCGACCACCAGCGCATTCCTCAAATTGGCAATGCGAAACAGGTGGGATGTTCTCTCCCCGGCCTGAACATTTTCAAATGTAATATCGTAAAGTTCTTCTCCCCGGGCATAGGGATGATTAATATCCTTGAACATTTGCATGCAACTGTCTTTGATGTCAATCTCATTGGACTCTACTCCGAGGACCTTCATTAAGCTGATTGCGTTGGTGTAGGTTTTGTCCGTTGTTGCGAAACCGGGCATTGTATATGCTTTGATGTTAGATCGCGGCAGATTTAAAAGATCCATAGATCTGGCTGCTACGATCAGGGCATGTGAGGAGTCAAGCCCGCCCGATATCCCGATCACAACATTTTGTATTCCTGAGGACTTCAATCTTTTTGTCAGACCCTGAACCTGGATATTGTATGCCTCATAGCAGTGCTGATCGCGTTTGGCCGGGTCTGCAGGGATATACGGAAACCTGGGGTATTCCCTTGATAACAATATACGCTTATCTGGAACATCAAGAGAGAAAGAGATCTTGCGAAAGCTGCCAAGTCTTTCTTTATGCGTCCTGAGGTTCTGGCCAAAGGTGGTTAAACGCATTCTATCCTGGGCAAGACGATCCAGATCCAGGTCTGCATAGATAATCTGGGGATCCTGAGAAAATCTTATGGATTCTGCCAACAGATTGCCGTTCTCATAGATCATGGCATGCCCATCCCAGGCAAGATCAGTGGTTGATTCTCCCGGGCCGGCTGCCGCATAAAGATATGCGGAAACACAGCGGGCTGACTGGTTTGACGCAAGGCTGTGGCGATAAGCCGATTTTCCTATGGTTACATTGGAGGCAG
Organism: uncultured Syntrophaceae bacterium; assembly: GCA_964523565.1. Lineage (GTDB taxonomy): Bacteria > Desulfobacterota > Syntrophia > Syntrophales > UBA6807 > CAZGAK01. The sequence continues at coordinate 25,319 of CAZGAK010000024.1, forward strand.
AGAGATTTCCCAGTATAGTTGCTCCTGCCATGGCCGCAAAACTGGATGGTGGTATAGGGGCCCAGACATCTTCACATATTTCTATATAGAAATTGAGATGTTTGATGTTCTTCACGTCAAATATGATATCCGCTCCGAAAGGGATATTCTCCTGTCCGCAGAGCTCAATGGTTTTAGAAAGTGCTTCCTCTGCCGGACTGAACTGGCGACCCTCGTAATATTCCCTGTAATTGGGAGGATATGATTTTACTGCAACTCCAAGAATGTTTCCCCGGTAAAGAACAATCCCGCAGCTAAAGAGCAGGGAGTCAACCTGCAGTGGCGCACCTACAACCACGATCAGATTTAGATCTTTCGTGGCATCCATTATGTATTGCAGAGAAACCAGGACGCTCTGTAAAAGTGCATCCTGGTGGAAGAGGTCTTCATTGGAGTATGCTGATATCCCCATTTCAGGAAAAATAGCAAAGACGGCATTGTTTCCTGCCGCTTCCTTTGCCAGCTTGACCGTACTTCCCGCATTAAAAGTCGTGTCGGCAACCCTCACTTCCGGTATACAGACGGCAGCTTTTATGAATCCATGGTTGTAAAGATTAAAAAATTGTTTCATGCTCTTTACCTCAAGCGTTAGATGAATTTCTTTCATTCAAACAGCCCCAGTTGCTCCACATTGCCCTCACGCTTTCTATGCCGCGGCCATCAATGATTTTGACTGCAATTTGCTTCGTTTTTTGAAAGGCAGACTGACAGTTCCTTGCCTTGCAGTCAACCCACTTTTCTTAACGGTAAAGAATGTTTCCTGTTTACTTTCCAGAATCGGTTTTAAAATATCCGGTAATTTAGGGAAATTTCCCATATTAATTCGCTTTCTTCTTTCCGGCAACATTAGAGAAAACAGCTTAACAATTCTTTCATGTTTTTACGACCTCTTTCCTTGCTTCGGTCGTTATATACCGCTGCTTGCTGCTCGTTGGTTTTTCAGGAATGGTCATAGCAAGTAACCCTTAATATGGGATTTTGTACTACACCTCTACAGATCTGCATATCGAATTTAAACTTCCCTTTGTTTGATAAGTTCTTGTAATTCATTCTTTTTCATTACCGTTCCTTCTATATGCTGACACTCCTCTGTGGCTTGAAATATTCATCCTTGTTATTTAAGTATTGCGTCCCCGGAATTCGTCCCCGGAATTATCCCTCCCCGGAATTATCCCGGAATTATTCAATTCTTCTTTGAACAATCTTACCACGCGGTTTTGCGTGATTCGGTCAATATCACCAACATTCCCTATGGCCTACTCCTTTAGTATTTTCCAGTAACCGCCTTTAGCTGGACCAATACGCTCAAGAATTCCATCTTTTTGCAGCTTTTGAATGTTCCTCTCTATAGAACGCTCTGTCACACCAATTTCTAAGGCCAATTCAGGTATGGTTATTTTTCTATTGGATTTCATCAGTTCAAATATTTTCTCCCTAGTTTTCTGGGTAGTTTTCCCCGACGTTTTCCCCGACGTTTTCCCCGACACTTCTCCGCTCCTTGCCTGAAAAGTCACCATCAACCCTGCAAATTCATAATTGATCTCCGGGACAGGAACACCGGCCACGCTGCACTCATTATTTATCTTTTCGATTCCCCGCCCCCAAGCTTCAATATAACCAGCCCGGAAAAATGCGGAGGCAACGAGTGGATTGTAAGGAATGGAAGGATGTTTTTTTTGTAATAATTCTATCGACAATTCATCAGGCAGTCGTCCCGCATTCCAGAAAATAATTTTCTCTTCGTAAACGCTGATCTGCACAGGATTGCCGCTGCTGTAGTCCTTGTGCACGACGGCATTGAGTAGGGCTTCCCGCAATGCTGGTGCGGGGAAAAGATACCGTTCCACACGCTGAAGCCCCTCATAGCTGATATAGGCTTTCATATATTTCGTCAGCAGCAAATCAATGGTGTTATCCACCTGCTGAAACAGATTACCGTGAATCTCATCCTGATAGATAAGATCAGAATCGGTTTTGAAAAATCCTATTTTCACATAGGCACCCGTAACATACTGCTCAGGATCTTCATGGAACAAGAGCGCTGCCGCCCTTTTCAGGTAGGAGCCTTCAACAAGATGCAACTTCCTTAACAGCGCGTCCCTGCTTTCCCGCAATACCGAATCTTCCAATCGCTTGCTTTTGACAGCTTTTTTCGCAAAAAGCTCAAACGCTTTTTCCTCAAGAGATTCGGGTAATAAATTCGGCACCGGAACACCGTCCCAATGCAGACCATATTTTTTCAGAAGAAAGGCATTCAGAGCCGCACCCTTGAGTTCCTGTTTGGTGCTTCCACTGCGATAATGATATTGTCCCTTATAGCTCACCGGATAGGGATAGGATTCGACCAGGATTTCCAGAAATTCTTTTTCTTTGTCTGTTTTCAAATTCACATCGACGATAATGCCGAGAATATCCCTGACCTTGTTGGGAATGTTTTCGAGGAGTTTTCCTGCATTATCAACACCGGTGACAATCCCTTTGTTGTTTTTTCCGATAACGAGCGTACCGCCGACAGCATTGGCAAATCCGCATATCCATTTGATATACTCATCCCGCCAGGACGCTTTCCATTCTATGTTCTGGGTTTCCTTCATACCAGGCGTATCCTCCCGGTCAGTAGTTCCTGCACCATGCCCTGTTTGATCTGCTTGTAGTTGGCGAGTTTTGTTTACAGTAAGTCTATTTCGGCATCCATGTCGAAGAAAAGTCGGCCAGGATTTATTATTTCAACACGGTCATCATAGACTTCAACAAGGCAAACATCTCCCTGTCGAGACTTTCCCCAACCTGCTTTTTGAACTCAACAAAATATCCTTCGCCTTGTTTGATAAGTTCTTGTAATTCATTCTTTTTCATTACCGTTCCTTCTATATGCTGACACTCCTCTGTGGCTTGAAATATTCATCCTTGTTATTTAAGTATTGCGTCCCCGGAATTCGGTTGGGTAGAACATCGAGATCAAGGCTTTTGTTTTCAATTCCCTTTACGTTCTCGACTGTGATATTCCGTATGGTCATGAGGGCTCTCTATATTTCTCAGGACATAACAAGTTATTGAACGGATATGGATATCATCACCTTTGTAATGATATCCGCCTTTTTAAATGTAGGAAGGGTTATGTTCCCCGCCCCTTGTGGTTTGTTGAGTCACATCTTTTATTTGCTCTCCAGTATCGGTTTTAAAATATCCGGGCTTTTCTCTGCAAAGCTGTTCATTCGTTTTACAATCTCGCTGTCGGGGTTTGACCAGCGATTGTGGAGTTCTTCAATTACCATTTCTTTTTGCTCGTCCGGCAATTGCTCAAAATCGCCTTCGCCCAATACCTCTTTTAAATCCTGCTCAACAAATTTCAGAATGTCGATTTCTTTTTCTTTCATGTGGTCGGAGAAGTAGAGTTCGAAAACCATAGCGTCAAGAAGGTGTTCAAAGAAATCTACAGTGTGAATTATGGAACCTAACTTTAAAGATTCAACATACTTTACAATCCAAACAAATGGTCTTTGACATTCAAAAGGTATAATTTTTATCGGAAGCGGTTTTAGTTTTTCAAGTTTTACTTGCGGAAAGACTCTTCCTCCTTCTTTTACAGTGTTTCCATAAATATCCTTGATATAACTTGAATTCAGAATGCAGCTTAGGTATTCATATGAGATTTTTCCTCGGAAAGTTTCTTTGATTATACCCGCTTGGATGCTTCTACCAAACCAAATACCAGTTCTATCTATTGCAGTTACGGGGTTCGATGCGGTTTGTCTCCATAATAATTTTGGTGCAATACCAAAGTAGTTTCTATTTAAAATCACTCTTTCATTTTGATTTAATCTTATATACGGTCTGACGTATCTATTGGTATCTGGTTTGATGTAAAAATTATCTATATCAGCACCCTTCCAGTATTTCACATGTGAATCGTCTTCTTTTTCCCCTTCATATAGCAACCTTCGGCTTAAATCTGAATTACCTTTGTCTGCTAATCCAACATTGATACGCTGATAGTTTACCCCTGCGTCTTTAAAATCTATAATGTTCTCTAATGGTTCTTCATCATCTTTTTTTAATCTAATATTTTCAGTGAAAATATTGTTAGGTGTTTCCAGATATTGCTTTTGATTATTGAATTTGTAATTAAGGTTAGACAAATCGCCTGAATATTTCGACGCATCCGATAAATCTGAAAATTTAATAATGTTAGAATCTATAACCTTTGATCCAGAAATTATGGAAATTGCGGCAGGCACCACTGCATCAAAAACTTCCTCGCCAAGGTTAATTAGTTTGACAATTCTATGCTCTAAAAGCAATTTTCGTAAATCACTATATCTTGGCTGTAAAAAAAATGTATTTGGAGTAATGAAAATTAACACACCGCTTTCTTTAACCAATTTTTCGATACAGCAATTGAAAAAATATTTATAAATATCCTTAAAGCCTTTCGATGTTTTGGGATATATTTTTTTAAATAATTTAACATGATTGTCAATATCTGCCCCATACGGCGGATTTCCAATCACAATATCAAATCCATCCCCAATACCAAACATCCACTCCGGGTCAAAGAAAGGTGACGAAGCATTTTGATCATAAGGATCCCAACTGGCAAGCTGTTTTGCTGTTTCATTAGCCCAGCCATTTTCAACAAGCAAATCTCCCATTTTTTCACGTATTTCTTTATCTTTATCTCTCAATCTTCTTTTTGTAGCGGGAGATTTTGCCGAAAATAGCCGGTGTCTTACATTTTTTAATTCTTGTTCTAAATCTTTTACCTCCGTAGATTCAAACAAGTTCCCCTGTGCCTCTGGTTTATCAATGCCGATCAATGTATTGGCGGCCACAAACTTAGTTTCCAGATTGGGTAAGGCTCTGATACCAAAGTTTTCCTTGGATTTATCCACTTTCTGGTCAACTATCAGTGAAATGAAAAACCGCAGTTTGGAAATTTGTGCGGCAATCTCCTGGATATCCACACCATAAATGCAGTTTTCGACTAAAAACAGCTTTCTGGCATAATCCGGATCGTTAATTTTTTCATCGAAGGCATCATTGATTTCGATTAATTTACGTTCCCGCTCTTTCTTATCCGTGATGGTAAAAGTGCCTTCAGTTTCCTTCACCGTCTTGTTTAATTGCAGTTCCTGCCAGTATTTATTTTCAGGGTCAACTTTTTGCAGGACATGCACCATTTTCTGCAATATCCCCATGGGAAAAGCGCCTGAGCCGCAGGCAGGGTCAAGAATTTTGCAATTGTCCAGGGAGTGGATAATTTGTCTCTGCAAGTCATCATTTTCAGTAAACGGATTTATGTTATCATAAGAAAGCAGGCCATGAAGCTGTTTGTCCAATTCATCCGCTTTAATCTCCCAATTTTTCACACTGTTTTTAAGATAAGCAATCAGGCTTTCATCCACCATATAATTTACAATTTCTCTTGGTGTATAAAATGAGCCGGTCTGTTTTCTGGCAGTGGTTTTTGTTTCCGGGTTGTAACTCGCGAGCAGATTTTCGAATACTCTGCCCAATAGCTCCGGGTCAAGAGCCACGTCTTCTTCAATGGGGGTGTTTTCGGCAATGGTGAATTTGTAGGATTCAAGAATGGATATTAGGCCTTTAACATGGGCTTTTTCATATTCTTTGGTCTTGATTCCAATAACTCCACTTAAATCAACCTCTTGATCAAATCCGAAAAACAGATAATCCGGCACAACCAGTTGATGTGGTTTCACCAGATTATCCGAAAACCCGTCAATATAGATTTTATCTGTTTTATTATCCAGGCATTCGAACAGACCGCCATTTAGAAATGGCACAACATCATTGATCAATTTTAAAAACTTTTCAGGGTTTTTAAACTGATCTTTGTAGCGCATTAAATAATTTGCATCTCTGTGCTGACCAAAATTATCTCTTAAGCGAAATCCTCTTTCCCGGTTATCTTCTTTTTCCAAAGGCTCAATAGGGCAATTCAGAGATGCGAAGAAAAGATTCTGCAGGATGGCTTTGTAATAAACACTCTCAATGTTTGCTTCTTCAAACAGTCCTTCATGGCGCACAGGACTTAAATCTTTCAGTAATTCGTCTTTTAAATAGTCAATATCAAAAAGTTCTTCGGGAATCAGATTTTTTTCTTTTACAAACCATACAAACAAAAATCGTGTAAGCAGACGAATTATATTTTTGGCATTATGTTCTTGTCTGAGCGTAGCAAGATCAATCTTTTTCAAGTGTTCATCTTCCACAGTAGGTTTTGAAGGAAAAGTAACTTCTTTCACTGCCCAGAAATACCATTTGGAAAGTTCATCATAGAACTTTTTGTTTAGTAAGGAGACACTAAATACTTCCTGCCAGTATTTATAAAGCCCATCAAAAGAATTAACAGCATTTCTGCCTGTCCGGGCAATTACCAGTTCTTGAAGGATTTTCAGGTGACCGGTGTGTGGATTGTTTGCTTTTACGTCCCGGAGCAGGGAAACTTTCCCTGCCTTTTCACCTTCGCGCCATTCCTGTTTGTATTTTTGTCTTTCCGCGTTCGCAAAAGCAATATATTGATTGTATCGGAAAACAACCACGACAGGCGTGTAGTGAAATTCTCTGTTGAACGCGCGGGTAATTTCGGCAAGCTGTGATCTGGTGGGGAGCAAGCCGTTTCCACGCTCTTTCAGCGTGACACCAAAGAGCAAAAGAGCATCGTAATCCGATTTTATTTGATCAGAGCTTATGCTTTTGTTTCCTTCAAAAGCGGCGTCATCAACCATTCCGAGGAAGTAAACATCTTCCATCAACTTGAATGCCGGATTGGCTTCCTTAAATGTATTTGTGAGAATGTCCCTCGGCCTTGCGGGTTCTTCTGCTATATAATTTACAGGGATATTCAGATCTTCAAATAATGTTTTTAAAGCCGGGTAGAAATTATCAATATTTTCAAAGTAGTCCAGGTGCATATTAGCCCTCGCTTTTACTCACCAGAAACCATGTTATCAGGTCAAAATTATCCGGTTTGTATTTATCATCTACCTTTATATTTTGTTTTACCCTTTTTATCGCGGAATTGTCTCCACTTTTAATTTTTGAGAGCAGGTCCTTTGCTTTGCTGCCCATGCGGGTTTTTACTGTGCCGTCTTCCTGTTGCTCATCTTCAACGGCCTGACTTCGCAGCCAGTTAGTTACCGAATTTACAAGTTCTTCAATGGCCTGTTCTTCACCCTTTTCCACGGCCTCTGGCACATACCTGCTCTTTTCTTTATGCGCAGCCAGAGCATCCAGCACTTCCTTTTGATTCAGCAAAACAGGTTTTCCGTTCATATCGATATATATTAAGTCATAAGTCTGGTATTGGTGTTCTGTTGCTTTGGATGGTCTTGCCGGATAGCCCAATAACGCGATTATTCCATCATCAGGACAAACTTCCTTTTCAGCTTTAAATCCTGTGTAAACGCCACGGGGCATTTGTTCATATTTTTTTTGATCCGCTTTTAGTTCTTCCAGCAAATCCTGCCTGTACCGTTCCAACGAAAGGTCATCAAATCCCAGACCATGTTCGCTTACTTCAATGTCTTCCCATGATGTTTGCATTTGCTCCATCATTCTTGCTTTCATCTTGTTTTCAAG
>CAZGAK010000025.1:0-32583 GCA_964523565.1 uncultured Syntrophaceae bacterium
TGGGAGTACAGAGCCTGTGGATAAAATATGTTACCCATAAATTTGTCGTACACCCGCATCAAAGTTAAGTATTGAAGAAAATATACTTTTTGATATAAAATACATAATGGCATGCATATTGCTCCATATTTAACGATCAGTACGCAACTATACTTAAATCTCAGTGAGTACCACACTCATTGACTCACTGTTATGCCATGACTATTTGGAGGAAAACATGAAAAATTTAAGAAAAACGTATCTAATTTACTTTGCATTACTTTTATTTTTCCTGACTTTTCAAATCCAGCCGTTGCTGGCAGACGAAAATGACCTGAATGAGTCACCGGATTCAGGAAAGATTACAAATGCAGCCCAGGAACAGCATGCTCAGAATTTAGCCGAGGCAGCAGCACTTCAAGATTCCGGGGTATCCTCCTTTAAGGAATATCTGGGATACGCCGAAAGGGAGCTTGAAGAGGCCAAACGGTCAGGAGATGAAGAGAAAATTGAGCAGGCTCAGATAGCGTATGATTCGGCAAAAGCCAGTTTTGAAGAGACTCTTGCCAAAGAAACGGTATCACAGAGAGAAGACATAGCAAAAATGAGGCAATCAGGTATGGGCTGGGGAGAAATCGCTCATAAGCTTGGAGTTCACTCCAGTGTGCTTGGGCTTGGCCATGCAAAGAAACAGGTTAGTACCCGGAATAGACACCAGGCAAGAGAGGAGAAACAGAAAACAAGCCAAAGTTTTGCCATTAAATCAGATAAAGGCAAGGGGCTGGGATTGGGACATTCCAAAGGTTATGATGGAAAAGGAACAGGCAAAGGGGGTCATGCCGGCCATGGCGGAAGTCACGGAGGTGGTCATGGCGGTGGTGGTAAAAAGTAGCTCCTCATTCAACAATTGAATAATAACCAGGATTTAATTTATTTACAAATTTCGATTTCGGATTTCGGGGGACATAATACCTGATTTTTCCTGAAACCAGTGCAAGATCGTCTTTTGAAAAATTATCTCGTTTCCCGTTTATCGACATTTGATGTTTGCCTGTCCAGCTACCGCCTGGATTGTATGAGTAGATTACATCTTATGCCTGAGAAAGACGCCATTGGCCGGCCTTACCCATCAGGAAGGCAATGTTTTTCGTATGATCGTTCTGGTTGCGGGCAACAATATTAAACACCATACGCCGAAACTGTTGCTTCGCACCACTATTTATTAGCGAAAAGACCCTAATTGGCAATTCGATATTTTTATTTTTAATGTTTCACAGGCAGCAGCAACATTCATTTTGGGAATATGTAACTGACGGGCTATCTCCCAGGATGACAAACAGGACAGGCGATCATTCACCAGCGAATTTCTGATAGCGTCCTCCAGTTCCTGCGATACATTTTCTGCCGGTTCAACAATTCTTTTCTCAGGACTGTATCCGTATAATCCGAGCTGGCACGTGCTTATTCGTGCCTCAAGGAGATCTATAGCCACACCAACACTATCCGGCGATACATCTAATTCATGGGCAATTTTATGCGCCACAGCACATGTGATTTTACCATCCTTGAGTTTTTTTGTTATGGCCTCGGCAATTTTTGTGTCAAGCATGGTGTCAGGTGAATGTTTTGAGGCATAATGCCCTGCATCTTCGTGTGTCATAATTTCCTTTCTAATATTTCATGAAGTGAAACGGTTCTATAGCAGACAGCGCATCCGCATTCAAGGTTTCGAATCCCGCTTTCTTGAGTATTTCCTGGGTTTTGTCCAGTTGATCTACATCAACGACGAAGACCGCCTGTTTCCAGCTTTCAAGAACAAATCCGTATGCATTTTCTACATTTATATTTTCATCGTAAAGTAATTGAATCAGCTTATCCAGTCCACCGGGTTTGTCTTCGATCAATACTGCTATCACTTCCTTTAAACTAACGGTTAAGCCTGCTTTTTCCAATACTTTAAGGCCCCGCTTCGGGTCATCCGCCAGAATATTTATAACTCCGAATTCCCCGGAAGTAGAAATAGCAATGGCCCGTATATTTATCTTTTCTCCTGCAAGGATTCGGGTGACCTTGGCCAGCCTCCCGGGCTTGTTCTCCGCAAATACCGAAAGCTGATAGGCTATCATTTCATGTACTCCTAACTTTGATGGATTCGTAAAAAGTCTCACTTGCTGTCACTCCCGCGAAGGCGGGAGTCTACAAGTACTTAAAATAACTGGATTCCCGCCTACGCGGGAATGACAAAAAGGGTAGAAATTCGACTTTTTACAAAGCCATCAATCTTCCCTGTTGTCAATTACCCTGATCGCTTTCCCTTCTCCTCCGGGAAGACTGTTGGGCTCAACCAGCTCTACCTTTGGTGTAATAAGAATATCACTCTTCAGTTCCTCAACAATCTTACGCTTCAAGCCTTCAAGCTGCTTCAAGTTACCGGTGAAGAATCCTTTTTGAACTTCAACCTTAATGTGCATGTCATCATTAAAACCTTCCCTTTCCAGCATAATCAGGAAATTGGTGCCGACACCGTCTATATCCATCAATTTCTTCTCTATCTGGAGGGGAAAAATATTTACCCCTTTTATGATCATCATATCATCAGTTCGGCCTTTGATTCTTTCAATTCTTTTATGAGTCCTGCCACACGGACACGGTTCGGGAATTATCCTGGTCAGGTCCTGTGTCCTGTATCTGAAAATGGGCATCCCTTCCCTCAACAGGGTGGTCATAACAAGTTCTCCCTCCTCACCATCGGGAACGGGTTTCAGGGTATCCGGATCAATAATCTCAACGAGAAAATTATCTTCCCAGATATGCAGACCGTCCTGGTATTGACATTCAAAGGCCACGCCGGGTCCGTTCATTTCTGAGAGACCATAGGAATTAAACACCTTGATGCCATAAAGTTCTTCAATTTTTTTTCTCGTTTTCTCCGAGTGAGGTTCCGCACCAATGAAGGCAATCCGAAGTTTTGTATCTTTTCGAGGATCAACGCCGACTTCCTCAAAAACAACATAAAGATGAAGGGCGTAACTCGGAATGATATGTATGACCGTTGTTTCAAAATCCTGCATGAGCTGTATCTGTCGCTTGCTGTTCCCCGCGCCTGCCGGGATAATCAGCGCGCCCAGTTTTTCCGCGCCATAATGGAAACCGAGCCCGCCGGTAAAAAGACCATAGGTCATCATGTTTTGAAAAACATCACTTTTTCTCATGCCGGTCATATACATGGAACGCGCCACAAGATTAGTCCATTCATTAATATCGCCGGCAGTATGAAATATCACAGTCGCCCTGCCCGTCGTTCCGGAAGAAGAATGCATCCTGATCAATTCATCCTTTGAAACGGCTATAAATCCATAAGGCCAGTGTTCTCTCAGATCGTCTTTGGTAGTAAAAGGAATTCTATTTATATCCTGGAGAGAACTTACTTTATATTGATCAAAACCGGTCTCTTTAAATAATTTGTCATAAAAAAAAGAGGCCGATGCCCTTTTGATACTTTCTTTTAATCTTGAAAGCTGAAGATCCTCCAGCCTGTCCCGCTCCATTGTTTCAATTTCTTTTTCCCAGTACATTCCTCCCTATCCTCCGGTTGCCGACGTTCTCGTAAGTTTTACAACCCAATAAGAAAATTATCAAGACAAATTTGATTCAGACAGATGCATTATAATTGAACTAGCATTCTGGTTGTGATAGATCTGGATACTGGTCATGGGGTAGCATAGATTCATCTCAGAAGATTTGAATTTTATCGCATGGCTAAAGCCCTGCCCTACATCCCGCGCAAAGGCATAAAATAATGCAGATTAAAAATCAAATGGATTTATTTAAACGAAAGAGTAACATTCTTATTACCTGCCCTAAGGGCATTTCTCCTTATTTAAAAGAAGAAATCATTTCTCTGGGTTTTCCCATTTTATCAGAACTTGTTGCGGGTATAGCGACGGAAGGGACCCTTGAGGATACGATGAAAATCAACCTTTACATCCGCACAGGACATCGCGTTTTATTTCTCCTTGATAAATTCAATGCAAAACATCCCGATGACCTTTACAAAAAGGTATCAATGATTCCATGGGAAGATTACATTGAGAAGGACGGTTATATATGTGTGACTTCTTCTGTCGACAACCCGAATATAAAAGATCCACGCTTCGCCGGTTTAAAATGCAAAGATGCCATTGTTGACAGGTTTCATAAAAAGTTCGGTTGCAGACCAAATTCCGGCTCCCGAAGAAACCGGACAGTCATTCACCTTTTCTGGCAAAAGGATCTATGTCTTGTTTATCTTGACACATCCGGCGAGTCTCTGTCACGACACGGGTACAGGAAAATTCCCCTTAAAGCCCCCATGCAGGAAACACTCGCGGCTGCTACGCTACTGGCATCCCGTTGGAACGGCAAAGGTAATTTCATCAACCCCATGTGCGGAAGCGGAACGCTGGCCATCGAGGCCACATTGATTGCACTTGAAAGATCTCCGGGACTGTTAAGAAACAATTTCGGATTTATGCATATTAACGGCTTCAACAAATCGTCCTGGAAGGAATTGCGAAACCTTGCAAACAGAAAAGCAAAAAAGACCTTTGAAGGAAAGATCATTGCGACAGATATCAGCGGTAATGCCGTCGAGGCAGCAAGAAAAAATGCAACCACGGCAGGTATAGAACATCTTATTGAGTTTCATGTGTGTAATTTCTCTGACACTCCCGTTCCGCCAGGTACAGGTCTGGTTATGCTCAATCCTGAGTATGGTGAACGGTTGGGTGAAGCTGAAAAATTAAAGAAAACTTATGGGGAAATCGGAGATTTTTTCAAACAGAAGTGTAAAGGATATAAGGGCTATATCCTCACGGGCAACCTCGAACTGTCAAAATATGTAGGGTTAAAGACAAAAAGGCGGATTCCCTTCTTTAACAGCAATATCGAATGCAGACTCCTTGAGTACGACATGTATGAAGGAAGCAGAAAGTCCATAAAAAATCCCCCTGCCAAAAAATAAACACATAACATTCAATAATCTGACAGTTAGCTAATCAGGGGGCAGAGATCAGAATAAAAGAGTATTCGCCCTCAGCCCTTTCAGCCTTTAACCTTGACGCATTCGTAAAAAGTCCGAATTTCTGTCGTTTTGTCATTCCCGATCTGAGCGTTCGACTGAGCTCACGCCGAAGTCTTACGTCGAAGTCGGAAATCCATAACTGCGTGTAAATACTGGATTCCCGCTTTTGCGGGAATGACAAATTGGCAATTCTTTGACTTTTTACGAATTCATCAACCTTTAACCTTTAACCTTTGGCATGCATTGGCACACTTCTCGCAGTAACATTAAAGAAACATAAAAGAAATGCCGATATATATATGTAGCTTTCGTCTGACTTCAACGTATAAAAAAAGACCTTACACACTAAAGGTGAACAGAAGGTTAAAAAAGGAAGCTTCAGTTCGATGGCTCACAGGCCAACTGGGATACACGTTAATATAACGGTATCCTGGTGGCCGCAAATAAGAATATCATTTTAATAAATAACATCCTGAAAACTGCCTGGCGGTGGGTGGTTTCCTGCTCCCTCCTTTCCACCCACCGGCCCCCTTCAGGATTCGCAGATTGAGACCTTTGCATAATATCCCCTTTTGCCCAATTTTTGCGTCAGACTCAAATTTTAATCCTCGAAATATCCAATATATTCCTGTGGTTAAATTTTTTGCCTTCCTTGAACTTGAACAAAATTGAACATTCTGCAAAGGTCTCAGATTAGATTTAAATCCAATTTCTCTTGATAATCCACACTAACCTGATATACTTTCACAGCTAAACATTTATAAAAAAGGGCTCACCCATGTCTGAAAATGTTTCTTCCGAATGGAAGCAGAAGATCGTATCCCCTGATGAGGTACTGGCAAAGATCGAGCCGGGAATGAGTATTTTTCTGAGCACGGGAGTGGCGGAACCGCGCACGCTGGTCAAACACCTCATGGCCTCCGACCAAAGCAATCTACGGGACCTTGAGCTAATCCAGCTTTTAAGCCTCGGAGATGCTATTCCTTTAGATGAACGTTACTCCCAAAAATACAGGCTTAAGACCTTTTTTTCCGTGTGGGTAGCCAGTGAAGCAATTACCGCGGGACGTATAGACCTGATTCCAGGCAGATTTTTCAAAATTCCGAGGCTTTTCAGGTCGGGCGTTATTAATGTCGACGCTGCATTTATACAGATCACACCACCTGATGAAAGAGGTTTCTGCAGTCTCGGTGTCGCGGTCGATGTTGCCAGGCATGCAATGGAACGAGCAACTTTAGTCGTTGGTGTAATTAACGATCAGTTCCCCCGTACATTTGGTGATACATTCATACATATTGATGATTTTCACTATCTCGTTCAGTCTACAGAACCACCGATCTATTTCCCCCGCTGGCATGTAGATGATGTATTCGATAAATTAGCCGAAAATGTTGCGTCAACGATAGAAGACGGCAGTTGCCTCTCTTTTTTTCAGGGCGCCCTGTTTGAGGCACTGGTAAAACATCTTGCCCGCAAACGGCATCTTGGAATTCATTCACTCCTTCTTACCGATGCTGTCATGGATCTCATGAAAAGCGGCGCCGTTACCAATAGACGTAAACGCACCTTCCGGGGCAAGAGCTTGGTAGCATATGCTCAGGGAACGCCGGAACTAATGCGCTGGCTGGACGGTAATCCCCTGATTGAGTTCCAGGGAATCGATGTTGTTGCTGATCCCAGAAGCATCTGGCTAAACGACCGCTTTGTGGCAATTATACCCGCACGGAAGGTGGATCTGACCGGTGAAGTTGCTCTTCACGTAGGTAAAGGAAATGTTACTCGAAGTCCCGGCGAAGTTCAGGAATTACTTGCGGGCGCGACACTATCCCATGGAGGCCGGACAATTATTGCTCTTCCGAGCCGTAACCTGAAGGGAGAATCCAACATCCTGCTTTCCATAAAGGATCTGCCAAATCAATTTTCCAATAGTGAATTTCTCGATATGATTATCACAGAATATGGTGTGGCTTCCCTAACAGGTAGAACCATACGGGAGAGGGCTCTTGCGTTGATCGATATCGCCCATCCAGACGATAGAGGCGACCTGGTCGGGCAGGCTAAAGATGCAAACATTTTATATCGTGACCAGATCTATCTTACCGAATCCAGCCATCTCTACCCGGGAGAAATCTCTTTCACGCATACATTCAAGGATAATCTTACCGTTCATTTCCGTGCAATCAGACCTTCTGACGAGGATGACATGCGAAGATTATTTTATCGATTCTCTGACAGGTCTGTTTACTATCGATACTTCAGTCCTATTAAAACGATGCCTCATATTAAAATGCAGGAGTACGTTAATATTGATTACAGACGGACAATGTCAATCGTGGGACTGATCGAAGAGGCGGGTGTGGAACGTATCATTGCGGAAGGACGGTATGTATGCATGAGTGACGGATCTTTTGCTGACACTGCATTCATCGTGGATGAGAAATTACAGGGAAATGGAATGGCAACATTTCTTTTAAGATTATTAATACAGACAGCTCAAAAACGGGGCATCAGGGGCTTCAAAGCGGATATCCTGACTGACAATAAATCGATGATAAAAGTCTTTGAAAAAGCTCCATTCCCCGTCAAAGCCACGGTCAGCCAGGGGATATATGAATTAACCATACCTTTTGACTCTGAAACGAACGGATCATCTGAAACCGGGGTTTAAATAGGGACAAGAAAGGGAAATCGTATGTATGCAGTAATCATGGCAGGCGGCCGGGGTACTCGGTTCTGGCCGTTAAGCAGAGAAAAAAAACCAAAACACTTACTAAATATTACGGATGAAAAAACGATTATCCAGAAAACGGTAGAACGGATAAGACCTCTGATTCCCGAAACAAATATTTATGTCATTACCGGTGCGAATCACTGTGAAGAAGTAAAATACCAGTGTTCAAATATACCGGAGGAAAACATAATAGCAGAACCGGTGGGACGAAATACGGCGCCATGCATCGGCCTGGCGGCTGTCAAGATCAAAAAAATGGATCCCCACGCTGTCATGGTTGTTCTTCCTGCAGATCATCTTATCACCAATGAAGATCTTTTTTTAAATACCCTCACCACAGCAGGTGAAATGGCTCAAAAAGGAAACTACCTTATAACCATCGGAATAAAACCAACTGGACCTGAAACAGGCTATGGATATATTGAAGAGGGAGAACCAATTATTTCCATGGGTGGAAATAACATATACAAAGTTAAATCCTTCCGGGAAAAACCTGATATCACACAGGCAGAAAAATTTATTAAAGACGGAAAATTCTTCTGGAACAGTGGAACCTTTATATGGACGGTTTCAACAATACTGGACGCAATAAAAAATTTACTACCGGACCTTTATGAAGGAATTCTGAAAATAGAATCCTCCCTCGATACAGAAAACGAAGAGGATGTGCTTCGCCGGGTATATGAAGACATAAAACCTGTTTCAATAGACTATGGTGTTATGGAAAAAGCCGATGGAGCGCTTCTTGTTAAAGGAACCTTCGGATGGAGTGATATAGGCAGCTGGGATGCGTTGTATGATGTTTTAAGTAAAGACGATAAGGGCAATTCCCTGAGAGGTCCTGTTATCGCAATAGATTCTTCAAATTCCCTTATTCACAGCCCCCATAAATTGGTGACCCTTGTAGGAGTGGAAAATCTTATCGTCGTGGAAACGGAAGACTCCCTTCTCATCTGCAACAGAGGCTGTTCTCAGGATGTAAAAAAAGTGGTTGACAGGCTTGAAGAAAAAGGAATGAAGGAATACTTGTAAAATTAAACTTTGAGACCTTTGCAAAACGCCCCCTTTCACCCAATTTCGGCGTCAGCCTCAAATTTTAATCCTCGAAATACTCAATGTATTCCTGTGTTTAAAATTTTCGCCTTCCTTGAACTTGAACGAAATTGAACATTTTTCAAAGGTCTCTCTTTGGGGCTCTATGAACACAACAAATATAATCGGATTTCTGGCAGCACTTATATGCTCAATCTCCATGACACCACAGGTTATCAAGATACATAAGACAAAGAAAACAGAAGATTTATCACTCTGGGCATTTACTGTGCTTGCAACCGGTCTTTTCTTATGGCTTGTTTATGGGTTATTGATCAAGGCGATGCCCGTTATCCTGGGAAATGCCGCAGGTTTCACCCTCGCAATGTATATCGTAATAATGAAAATCAGGCATGGGTAACCCTGATTACTGTATGCTGGATATCGTAAATCTGCATCAGGCGGGCGGGTTGCTAAGTATTTGACATTCTTAAACTTGAAGCTTGATTTTAACCTTCAAAAATAATTTTCCCCGTGTCTTTTAAATTGTAACTGGGACGCAAACCGGCCAATAGCCATCCATAATTTTTAGAAAACCGGCTCGCATATTTTAAAGACTAAACAAGTTTTCGCATCCTCTATCCTCAGAAAAATTCATATTAAAATCTTTACCAGAGTCTCTTTTCATGATAATTTAGTGGTGTTTTATAACAATCTGGAATATCTAAGATTCCTGGATGCCTGTCACCTAAATTTACTGCTTACAAAGGAGGGAGAAATCATGAAACGTTTTTTATACATCAACCTGACACTACTATTTGCGTTTTCTCTATTATTCGGATGCGCAACTACCGAAAGCATAACGAGTTCCATAACCTCAAAGGTAAGTTCAATCACATCTGATGTCGACCAGGATCTGTTCGCCCAGGTCCCCGAAGACCAAAAGGAGGGAATTCAGAAGGCTGAGTATGACTTGAAAGTTAACGAAGAAATTTTGAAGCTTGCCGAACTTAAATATGATCTGGCAACAAATCAGAAGGAATACGCAGGTTATAAGCAGGATCTGGCCGAAAAGGATTTAAAGGCAGCTTCTTTTTCCCTGGACATTGTGAAGCTGGAAGCAATTGACAGATCAGGTCTTGGCAAAAAGGAAGGTAACATCAAGGACATAGCCAGTCTCAAGACCAAGAAACATAAGATTGAAGGTGAAAGGATCAATATAGAAGCCAAGGTTTCAATTACAGAACGGCATATTAAAGACCTGACCGATCAAATAAAAGAGCAGGAAGCAAAAATCGAGGCAATGAAGTCTGCTGAAGGTGAAGCCGAGGAACCTGTTGCGAAGCCGACGACGGATGAAGGGGAAGAAAAATCAACGGATGTGAAGTCGGATGAAGGACAGGACGAAGAAAAAGTTGCCGAACCAGCCGCAGGCGATAAGGAACCCGCAAAGGAAAAGACCGATTAGATTCTTTATTCACAACAACTGCGTTTTTTGCGCAGATGCTGGTGGAAAATAAATTCGAAATCCGAAGTACGAAATTCGAGACAATATCAAAATCTTAAACTCGAATGTCCAAAACTGTTTCGAAAATTTGTTATTTGGTATTCGGATTTGTTTCGGATTTAGATATTCGGATTTCTGATTTGCGGCTTTAGGATACTTCTTCCTGAAAAACAGAACAGATGTTCTGTTTTTCTCTTGCAATGGTAAGGTTTAAATCATGGAGAGAAAGAACGAAATTAAAATTACCATTATTTGTGATAATGAGGTCTGGGGAAAAGATCTTATAGCTGACTGGGGTTTTGCCTGCCTTGTCGAGGCATATGGCAAGAGAATACTTTTTGATACCGGTGCAAACGGTTCTATACTCCTTGGCAATATGAATAAGCTGAATATCGACCCCAAATCTATTGATGACGTTGTTATTTCGCATTCCCACTGGGATCATACGGGCGGTCTTGCAAGTTTTCTGGTGAAAAATGAAGAAGTAAGGCTGTATGTTCCGGCATCGTTCGGCGTACCCTCCAATGCAGCGAAAGAGGTCATCGGTGTAAAAGAACCACTTACAATCGCTGAAAATATTTTCTCTACTGGAGAGATTAAGGGTATTGAGCAATCACTTATCGTCGATACAGCAAAGGGATTAATTGTCATCGTAGGATGTTCACACCCGGGAGTTAAAGACATTTTGGAAGCTGCTTCCAAATATGGAAGAGTTCATGCACTCATAGGAGGATTGCACGGTTTTAATGAATTTGATGTTGTCAGGGATTTAGGCATGATCTGTGCTACGCATTGTACACAGTATATACCGGAAATAAGATCACACTACCCCGGCATCTATGTCGAAGGAGGGGCCGGCCGGGTGATTGATATATAATTTAATCGAGAATCATTCTGCGGAGCGGGAGAAGTCAGATGCCGAGAGTAGAACCCTTCGAAAAACATACAGACCAGTATGAAAAATGGTTCGAGAAAAATCGATTCGCCTATGAATCGGAGCTTCGAGCGGTAAAAACGCTACTGCCCAAAAATGGGACAGGCATTGAGATCGGTGTGGGAACGGGAAGATTCGCTGCACCGCTGGGCATTAAACTCGGGGTTGAGCCATCCCAGGAAATGGGAAATATCGCACGGCAAAAAGGTATCGAAGTCCTTGATGGGGTAGCAGAAGAGCTCCCCTTTGATGATGCACAGTTTGATTTTGCGCTCATGGTTACAACGATCTGTTTCCTCGACGATATAGAAGAATCTTTTAAAGAAGCTTTCAGAGTGTTGAAAACCGATGGTACCCTTATCATCGGTTTTGTTGACCGAAAAAGTCCCGTCGGGATGATGTATGAAAAACACAAAGATGAAAATGTATTCTACAAAGATGCTACCTTTTTTTCCGTCGATGAAGTTGTATCTTTTCTGAAGAAAGCGGGATTCAAGGATTTCACTTTCTCACAAACTATTTTCAGTCATCTGAATGAAATAAACAATGTTGAACCGGTAAAGGAGGGATACGGGGAAGGTTCTTTTGTCGTGATCAGAGGGGTAAAGAAGAAACAAGATTAGCAGGGGGGATTCCCCGAAAGGGAAATAATTTATGGCTCAAGATTTGACTCCGGATTATCCATTTGAAAATGCCAAGGTTAACGAAGAAATCGCGAATAAATTCTTTGAAATTGAAGCGAGTATTCTTTCTGTTTGTAACTTCAGAGACTTTTTCGAAAAATTGCTTTTATTAATTGAGGAAAAATTTGGGATCCCTCACGTATGGATCTCTGTCATTAATGGCTGTGAGGTCGCTCGCATTATTGAAGCATTAGAATCATCAGACCTGCTCAAAAACCGCTTAACCCTTGTTGGAAGAAGCACATTCTTACAACTCATCAGAGATGAAAAAACTCCTGTTCTGGTCAATGAAGGCCTGAAACCGTATTATAAACTCCTCCCAAAAAGGAAGAAATTTTTTGTCAAGTCTTTGGCTGTTGCCCCGCTTGTACTTGACGGCAATGTAATAGGCAGTCTGAATCTGGGTGATTATTCTGCATCCCGTTTTCAACCCAATATGGATATCTTTTTCCTCTCTCAGTTAGCTGTAAAAATTTCCGTCTGTCTTTCCAACATTACCTCGCGGGAAAAACTTAAGCAATTTGCCACAAGGGATCCTCTTACGGGTCTTCTTAACCGAAGAGAAATGGAGGTTATGCTGGAGAGAGAATTCAGCCGGGCTGAGCGCTACGACACGCCCCTATCCTTGTTGCTCATTAACTGTGATGATTTTAAAACAGTGAACGACTCTTACGGTCATGAACGTGGTGATGACCTGCTCCGGTATATGGCACGTCAAATAACGAAAATGATCCGGAAAGAAGATGTGGTTGTAAGATTTGGTGGAGATGAGTTTGTCATCATTTTACCCAATCAGAATTCAGGCGAAGCACTGAAAGTTTTAAAACGGCTTCGTATCTTTTTTCAGGAATATCCGATGAAGTTCAGTGACACCACTATTCCCATTTCTATCAGCTGCGGAATAGCATCGGCAGAAGATCCTGAAATCAAGAGTCCTGGCGATCTTCTAAGAAAAGCCGATGAGCGGCGCTATGTAACCAAGAAACAAAAAAGCCTCGGCAGGTCTAAATAAGTTCAGATCATCTCCTGTCACCGAGTGAATCTCCCCGCCTCAAAAGGCGGGGCAAACCAACGAAGGGAGGGTATTTTAAAGAACGATATAGTGACTGCGAATGTGCTGTCGCTAATCTGCCTGTCTTCTTAAAAATGCTGGAACTTCAAAGTCGGTATTATCAACATCATCGATCATTCCCATCTTTACAACAACAGGCTTATCCGCACTCTTCTCCTTCCTGATAAAAGCAGGCGTTGAGAGATCCTCTCTTTTATAGCTGACAAAACCTGAAACAGATGGAATATTCTGTTTGTTCCTTCCCTTTGAATCGAATCCGGTGGCAATCACCGTGATACGCATTTCATCTCCCATATCGTCATCAATAACCGTCCCGAAGATGATATTGGCATCATCATGTGCTTCCATCTGCACGAGGGTTGATGCTTCATTTATCTCAAATAGTGTCATTTCTGATCCACCGGTAATGTTGAGCAGCACACCGCGGGCACCCTGAATGGTATTATCTTCCAGCAAAGGAGAAGATATGGCCTTCTGGGCTGCCTCTACAGCCCTGTTTTCTCCGCTTGCAACTCCTGTCCCCATGAGAGCCAATCCCATTTCCGACATGACGTTTTTCACGTCGGCAAAATCAAGATTGATTAAACCGGGAACCATTATAAGATCAGAGATCCCCTTCACAGCGTAATAAAGGATATCATCTGCCTTTTTGAAGGCATCCAGAAGCGACATATTCCGGCCACCGACACTCAGAAGTCTCTGGTTTGGTATGACAATAAGGGTGTCAACCGTTTCTTTCAACTCGGCTATTCCCTCTTCCGCCTGGTTTTCCCTTTTCTTTCCTTCAAACTGAAAAGGTTTTGTTACAACAGCAACGGTAAGCGCCCCGAGTTCTTTAGCGATCCCGGCCACAACGGGTGCTCCTCCTGTTCCCGTACCACCACCAAGGCCTGCCGTAATGAAAACCATATCAGCTCCGCTCAGATTATCCCTCAGTACATCCTTGGATTCAAGGGCTGCCTTCTTCCCCACATCAGGATCTGACCCCGCGCCAAGACCTTTTGTGATCTCACTACCAATCTGAATTTTAATGGGTGACCGTGATACTGCCAGAGACTGAGAATCAGTATTTGCTGCTATGAAATCAACGCCGCTCAGATCATAAGATATCATCGCATTTACGGCGTTGCCTCCACCACCTCCAATACCGACAACTTTAATCTTCGCCGAATTCTCACTACCACCTTTTACTAATTCGAACATACGCACTCCCTCCCTTCTAAAAAAATTCAACAAACCACCTTTTCACCCCGCGGGCAACTTTGCCGAATATATTCCCTTCACTTTTTTTGAACACACGTTCAGACCTGTTCCTGCTTCCATAAACAACCAGTCCCACACCGGTAGCATACAACGGACTGTTAACAACATCGGTAAGCCCTCCTATGCCTATTGGATATCCACGCCGTATGGGCATATTAAATACCTGTTCGCCTAATTCTGTTATACCCTCCATGATTACCGTCCCCCCTGTCAAAACAATGCCTGCGGCAAGAAGATCTTCGTAACCCGATTTAATAATCTCCCTGTGGGCCAAACGGAAAATTTCTTCCACCCGGGGTTCAATAATCTCTCCAAGAATCTGCCGTGAGACCTTCCTTGGAGTCCTCCCACCCACACTGGGAACCTCTATACTATCGTCCGGCGAGATCAGAGGGGTATAGGCACATCCGTATTTTATCTTTATTTTTTCAGCCTCATTCATGGGAGTCCGCAAACCAACAGCTATATCATTGGTAAGATAATTACCTGCAACCGATAAGACAGCAGTATGTTTGATGCTTCCTTCCACAAATACCGCGACATCTGTAGTCCCTCCTCCAATATCTATTATGGCCACTCCCAATTCCTTTTCATCCTGACTGAGAACCGCTTCACTTGATGCTAGCTGCTCGAGAACAATATCGTTCACATCTAATCCCACACGGTTAACTGATTTAATAATGTTCTGAATCGATGTTATGGCACCGATAACAATATGAACCTTTGATTCAAGTCGAACTCCCGACATCCCTATGGGGTCCTTTACCCCATCCTGATCATCAACAATGAAATGCTGGGGCAATGTGTGGAAAATCTCTCTATCGAGGGGAATAGCAATCGCCCTAGCTGCTTCAATTGCTCTTCGAACATCGTCTCCATCAACTTCACGACCCTTGACCGCCACAATACCGTGACTATTCAATCCCTCTATGTGGCTCCCCGCGATACCTGCATAAACAGCTCCTATTTCAGCTCCGGACATCAGTTCAGCCTCTTCTATGGCTCTTTTTATGGAATCGACGGTACTGTCGATATTAACTACAACCCCCTTTCTCAATCCCCGCGAAGGATGAGAGCCTATCCCGATAATATCGACTCCTGAATCAGTGGCCTCACCGATAATGGCACAGGTCTTGGTCGTTCCTATATCCAATCCTACAATCATACTGCCACGCTTTGCCATGTATCTTCCGCCTTTCCCCAATTAATAATCAACCCCCTAAATTATCCATCCATATCCTTCTTTATGCGCTGTAGCCCGCTGACGAACGTTTCTGATTAAAAATATTGTTTCGCTTAACAACAACCTTATTAGAATCGGAAAGATCAATGCTCAAATAGACGTTATTCAGGTTTTTCCGGGTCAGGTCTGTCAGGACTGGCCTGAGTCTTTCCAGCTTACCCCCATAATTCCCAAACCCGAGGTGAAGGCATAAACCTCCCCTTGTGAAAAGCGAAAAGCCGTAAGTGTTATCTCCATATATTTCAGAGATATGTTCCATTCTTGGAAAATTCCTGCTGGATGAAATAAAACTCAGAAGGATCGCGGCTTTTTTTATGAGATCCCTGTTGATAGTTCCATTTTTGCAAAAACCGTTCAGTACGGGCAGATGGACACCGTCGCCCTTTTCATATCTTTTGAATATGTATCCATCCCGGTCCATAATATAGAAACTTCCATCCACGAGCACGAGAGCTGCAGGGTATCTTTCCGTAACCTCTATAACCAATCTGTCGGGAAGTTCTCTTCCGATTGATACACTTTTTATCCAGGGGTTTGTTTCAACTTTTTGCGAAATCTCTTTCAGGTTCAGTATTAAGGTATTGTCATGGGAACCAATACCCGCCAGATTCAAAACCTCTTTCCGGACAATCATCTCGGTCCCCCTGACGGAGATATCCTTTAATTGGAAATAGGAAGTTGTTATGACAAAATTGTATATGTAAACCATGATGAAGGCCAGACCACCGATGGCTACAGTCAGCGTAACAGCCTTCACTATTTCCCCAAAAATCTTACCTGAACGTCTCCTGAGTCTGTTTTTTTTTGTCTCAATAATCGACTTGAGAGATCGTGCCATCATTCTTCTCCAATGATCTTTATTTCAGGATCCAGAGTTATTCCTTTTTCTTCCAACACCCTCTTACGGGCCATTTCAATCAAAAGGGTAATATCCTTAGCCTTCGCCTTACCCAGGTTCACGATAAAATTCCCATGGATCTCCGATATCTTCGCATCCCCGATTTGAAACCCCTTGAGACCAACCTCATCAATGATCTTGCCGGCGGGAACATTTTCCGGATTTTTAAAGACAGAACCGGCACTGCGATATGCAAGGGGATGCTTTTTTTTTCTCCTGTCAATAATATCTGAAACTTTTTCCTGAATTTTTTCTTTCGATCCAGCCTGCAGGCCGAACACGGCACTGACGATAACATTCCCCTCCGGCAAAATCAGGTTTCTGTACTCGAACATGAGGTCATCTCTTCCTGCTTCCTTTATCGTTCCCCTACCATTTATGAGGGAGATCTTCTTTACAACGTCTTTCAGCTCTTCCCCGTAGGCACCGGCATTCATCTTCATCCCCCCACCTACACTTCCAGGAATACCGGCACAAAATTCAATCCCCGAAAGGGATTCCCGTATTGACAATTCCACCAGGCTGGAGAGGGAAACACCCGTTTCGGCATAAAGATAAACATAACCACCCTCCCCCTTCTTCAAAACTGTTTTTTCAAGCCTCTTCAAGGAAATGACGGCTCCCCTGTATCCATTATCCTTGACAATGAGATTTGTACAATTTCCGACAGGAACGAAAGGTACATTACATTTCACAAGATAAAGGATTGTCTTTTGCAGTTCCTCAATACTGCCGGGAGACACGAGAATATCCGCCTTGCCTCCCACTCCCATAGAAGTATAAAGGCGCATGGGCTCATCAAAAAGTACCTGCCCTGAAACGATGTCCTGTATTTTTTCTCTGAACTCTTTATCCTTAATCATCATAGATTCCTAAGACTGCAGCTTCAGAAATTCTTCCCCGATCTTCCATACGTTTCCGGCACCCGTTGTAATAATCACATCTCCCGCATGTGCAATCGTGGACAAATGGGAAACAATCTCGTCGAAACTTGACAAATAGGTAACATCTTTATGTCCACGATCTCTGACACCACGGTACAGATTTATTGAATGAACCCCTTCTATCTCTTTTTCACTGGCCGCATAAATATCAGTAATAAGGAGAACATCCGCATCATGAAAGGCATCTAAAAACTCGTCAAAGAGTGCCTTGGTCCGGGTGTAGCGATGGGGTTGGAATACCACCACGATTCTTCTTCCTTCCCAGGCCTGTTGGGCCGCTCGAAGGGTTGCCCTGATCTCCGTAGGATGATGGGCATAATCATCAACTACGGTAATGCCCCCCTTTTCTCCTTTAGTTTCCAATCTGCGCTGTACACCGGTATAGGTTTGAAGACCCTCGGTAATCACAGAGAACTCCATATCAAGCTCACGCGCTACGGCAATCGCCGCCATAGAATTGCAGACATTAAAGATGCCAGGCACATTAAGTAAAATTTTCCCCAGAAGACTATTCTTGTAATAGAGTGAAAACCGCGTCGTCGATCCGCTAAAGGTTATATCCTTTGCCTGGTAGTCTGCCCCATCGCACAGCCCGTATGTTATGAATCTCCTTTTTACTCTCGGTAAAATTTCCTTCACATTTTCGTCATCAAGGCATAATATGGTCGTACCGTAAAAAGGAACGAGATTAGCAAACTGCAAGAAGGCCTCCTTAATTTCCTCAATGCCGGCAAAGTAATCGAGATGTTCACGCTCTATATTGGTAATCACGGCAATATAAGGACACAACTTCAGAAAAGAGCCGTCACTCTCATCAGCCTCGGCCACAATCACTTCGCCATCTCCCAGCCTCGCATTACTCCCTATACTGGCAAGCTTTCCACCTATAACCATGGTGGGATCAAGCCCTCCGTATGCGAGAATCGTTGAAACCATAGATGTTGTCGTTGTTTTTCCATGAGTACCCGACACGGCAACGGAAAGTTTCATTTTTAAAAGTTCTGCAAGCATTTCCGCTCGTGGAATAACCGGAATATTTCGTTTGTGCGCTTCTATCACTTCGGGGTTATCATCTTTAACTGCCGTTGAAGTAACCACCACATCAACATCGCCGAGATTTGATGGGCTGTGTTCATAAAATATTTTTGCCCCAAGAGACACCAATCTCTCTGTAATATCCGACTTGCTGATATCTGATCCACCGATTATATAACCGAGGTTCAGCAGCACTTCCGCTATTCCGCTCATGCCGATGCCGCCTATACCAACGAAATGAATATGTTTTACCCTTCTGCGCATTCAGTTTCTCCTTGCTATCAAGTTTAAACATTCATCAACAATATCAGCAGCAGCCTTTGTGTTACTCAACATGCGTGATTTATCCTCCATTTGTTTGATTCTCTCTCGATCATGATAAAGTCGCTCGATAACCTGAGCAAGTTTTTCCCCATTCAGATCTCTTTCAAGTATCATTTCTGCCGCTCCCGCATCGACGAGCAACCGGGCATTTAATCTTTGATGGTCACCAACTGCGAAAGGGAAAGGTATTAAGATCGCTGCCTTCCCGCTCACAGTTATTTCGGCTATTGTCGTCGCCCCCGCTCTGCATATAAGCAAATCCGCCGAATCGTAGGCCCACGCCATATTATTAATAAACGGGAATACCTCGGCATCCATGTGATAATCCATATAAGCCTTTGAAACCTTATGCGCATCCACCCTTCCGGTCTGATGGATAATCTTTAATCCATTGCTCATCTTTTCCAGGTAAGGCAGGGAGTGGACAACGGCCCTGTTGATCCCGGAAGCACCCTGGCTCCCTCCAAATATGAGGAGCGTAAATTTATCCCCCGGGTGTTTTCCCTTCTTTTCTTCTTTAATAAATCCTTCTCTTACAGGATTTCCTGTTATGGTAACCTTTTTCCTTGAAAACCAGCGTCCCGTCTCTGAAAAAGTTACAAAAACTTTATCCACAAACTTTCCGAGTATCTTATTTGTAAGACCGGGCACCGCATTTTGCTCGGCTATGGCCGTCTTTTTACCCATACAGCAGGCCATCATGACAGCCGGTCCCGACGCATAACCACCGACACCTATAACCATGTCAGGACAAAAATTGCGGATAATCGAGGAGGATTGAGCCATACTCAAGGGGATTTTCAATAAACCACCAAGGGACTTTAGCAGGCCTTTTCCCCTTATTCCCTTGACATCAATTGTATGAAGTTGAAATCCCATATCCCTCAAGATTCTTCCTTCCAATCCCCTTTCGGTTCCCATGAAAAGAACGCTGTGTTTCTCATCTCTCTTCATGAACTCCTCCGCGATTGCCACACCTGGAAATAAATGACCCCCCGTCCCACCGCCAGCTATAATGATCTTCACACCTTTTTTTTCTGTATTCATAATAAAATTAACGGCTCGTCTTTATTCCAGATGCGAAGCTTGCATCATTGCGTCCAGAACACCTTTTCTCTGATTCGATTTCATAACACGCCGAGGTATCTCCTGCAGGAGTGCTTCCTCTTTCTCCAGAGCTTTAGATATCACAGAGGGCTTTCTCCTCTTGGCAACCTTGCACATTGAAATGGTGAAGAAGGCTACTATTAATATTCCCATGACAACAATCAGCTTGACCATATTAATCCTTCTTTATCAGTTCATGTTTTCATAATATGGCTGCTCCAAACGTTATACGGGTGCAGCTTTTTGCTTCCTGTTACCTTCATCCGCTCGTACACATGACGATATATTCAAGAGGATACCCACTATTACCATACTCATAATTAATGAGGTGCCACCGTAGCTTAAAAAGGGAAGTGCCAGCCCTTTGGTCGGTACCAGGCCCATAACGCAGGCCATATTTATGAATGCTTCCACCGCAATAATGACCGTCATCCCTCCGGCCAAAAGAGTCCCGAACAAATCGGTAGATTGAGCGGAAATAATAAGCCCCCGAACAATCAGAATGACAAACAGAACAATAACAACAGTAACCATAAAGAAGCCGCCCTCCTCGCCAATGACGGAAAGAATAAAATCAGTGTGCGGTTCTGGAAGATAAAATAGTTTCTGCATACTGTTTCCGAGGCCGACACCAAAAGTTCCACCGGAACCGAAAGAAATGAATGACTGGATAATCTGAAACCCGGAATTACTCGGATCTTTCCAGGGATCAAGGAATGAAAGCAGTCTTTCCAGTCGGTAATTTTTATAAATAATCAAAGCCACACCGGCGGGAATAAAGACAGCCGCAAGACCTGCCATATACAAAGCTCTGCACCCTGCCAGATAAAACATAAACATCATGACAATTATTATAACAACAGAAGTACCAAAGTCCGGCTGGAGCAAGACAAGACCCACTATTAAGAAGGTTACGGTCAATGGAACAAGAAAGACTCTGAAAAACTCCCTTATGTGTTCAATCTTTTTCGTAAAAAAATGTGCCAGAAAAAGAACCGCAGCGACTTTTACCAGTTCCGCCACCTGAAATGTAAATCCTCCAATTTTAAGCCATCGGGTTGCCCCGCTTACCTTAACGCCAAAACCGGGAACGAAAAGCAGGGAAAGAAGGACTATAGAAAGGATAATACCCGGATATGCAACTTTTCTAAGGTGATAATAGGGAACTTTAGACATGATGATCATGGCACCCAGTCCCAGGAATACGAATACAATCTGCTTTTTGAGGAAAAAGTACCCGTCCTTAAACCTCTCCATAGCCATGATTGAGCTTGAGCTGTATATCATAACGGTACCTATCGTTACTAAAGTCAGGGTAACGAGCAAAATGACAAGATCATATCTCTTCCCTTTCAACGTCCCCCCTCCCTAATCCTTGATCCTTGATCCTTGATCCTTGTTCCTTGATCCTTGTTCCTTGATCCTTGTTCCTTGTTCCTTGATCCTTGTTCCTTGTTCCTTGTCCCTTGATCCTTGATCCTTTGTCCTTTTCCCTCGATCCCTCTGACCAAATCCTTAAAAAAGCTCCCCCGCTCCTCATAATTGGTAAACTCATCAAAACTGGCACACCCCGGCGAAAGCAGTACGACATCACCGGCCGAAGAATCCTTCCATGCCACATAAGTAGATTCCCTTAGATTTTCTGCTATTTTTGTCTTCACAATTCCACCGACGAGTTCGTTTATCTCTTTCCTTGCCTCACCAAATAAAACCAGCTCCTTAACCCTTTCCCTGATAAGACGGGAGAGCACTTTGAAATCTCCACCCTTGTTTCTCCCGCCTAGAAGAAGGATGACCGGTTTGGAGAATGCCTCCAGGGCTCTCTTCACCGCATCTATATTTGTTCCTTTCGAATCATTGTAAAATTCTACACCATCTACTTCTTCTATAAATTCCATCCTGTGAGGCAGGCTCTCAAATACCTCCAGCGTCTTCTTAATCCTGTCAGGCGGACATCCACACTGCCTCGAAACAAGGATTGAAGCCATAATATTTTCGATATTATGCTTTCCCTGCAACTTTATGTTTTCAAGAGCATAGTCTTCGTCTCTACCTTCGCGATCCCGATATCTTAAAACCGTATTGTCTATGAAAATTCCTTCTTCCAGTGTGGTTGAAGAACTAAAATACTTAACGTCGGCCATTATCTTTTTTGATAGATACACCGAGTGCTGATCGCCGGCATTGAGAACAGCCAGATCACCTTCAACCTGATTTGCAAAAAGCATTTCCTTGGCTGCTCGATATTCCTCAAAAGTTTTGTGATAGTCGAGATGGTCATTGCTTATATTTAAAAGAACCGATATATGAGGACGAAAAAGATGTGTCCACTGAAGTTGAAAACTGCTGATTTCCACAACTAAATAATCTTCTTCCTGTTTCCCGTTTACAAAATCTATAAGGGGATTGCCGATATTTCCTCCCACAAAAGTCTTTTTCCCCGATTGTAAAAGCATATGGCCGATAAGCTTTGTCGTCGTTGTCTTGCCGTTTGTACCGGTAATGGCAATGATTGGTTTTCTTATAAATCTGTAAGCAAGTTCAATCTCGCTTAAAATCGGTATTTCTTTTTTTCGCGCTCCCGCAAGCAGATAATTAAAAGGAGGAACACCGGGAGAGGGTACGACAATATCGATGTGTGAAAGAATGTGAGGGTTATGTTTTCCCAGTTCTAAATCTACGTTCATGTCCCCGAGTGCGTGAACTGCATCTCCCAGTTCGGAAGCCGGCTTTTCGTCAGCGATTAAAACGTGAGATCCCCTTTCCGCCAGAAACCTGGCCGTCGCTACCCCTGTTTTGCCAAGACCGACAACCAATACTCTGCGACCGGACAAATGCATATTTTCCACCTTATCTCAACTTCAACGTACTTATGGCAACGAGGGCAAGAATAATCGTAATAATCCAGAAGCGCACAATCACCTTTGGCTCAGCCCATCCTTTCAGTTCAAAGTGGTGATGAATTGGAGCCATTCTGAATATACGCCTCCCATTCGACACCTTGAACCAACCCACCTGGAAAATGACGGAGATTGTCTCGACAACGAATATCCCGCCTACTATCGCAAGAAGAATCTCCTGCTTCGTCAAAACAGCGAGAGTCCCCAGGGCACCGCCCAGCGAAAGTGATCCCACATCGCCCATAAAAATTTGGGCGGGGTAAGTATTGTACCAGAGGAATCCGATACCGGAACCCACCATAGCCCCGCAGAAGACAGCCAGCTCTCCCGTCCCCGCCACATACGGTATCTGTAAGTATCCGGATATTTTAACATTTCCCGCAAAATATGCAAAAAGAAGATAGGTAGCGAAACAAATCGTCGCAGGTCCTATGGCCAAACCGTCCAGTCCATCCGTAAGATTTACCGCATTCGCCGTACCTACTATAATGAATACTGAAAAAACTATGTAGCCCCATCCCAGATCCGGCAAAATTGCCTTGAAAAAAGGTATTGTTACATGTGAGCTAAACCCCGGCTTTATATACAAAAAGATGCCGACGAGGAGTGCCAGTATTACTTCTCCCGTTAACCTTATACTTCCCGGAATCCCTTTACTGCTTCTGCTCGCAAGCTTCCGGTAGTCATCTGTAAAGCCTATAAGTCCATATCCAACTGTAATCATGAGGATGAACCAAACATAATCCACAGTCAGGTTCGCCCACAGAAGTGTGGACAAAACTACGGAAAAGATAATAAGTACACCTCCCATCGTGGGAGTTCCTTCCTTTGACAAATGAGAATCGGGACCATCATCTCTGATGGGCTGTCCGATTTGTAACGATTGAAGCTTGCCGATAAGCCAGGGGCCAAGAACAAAACATATCACAAGGGCGGTTATGGCGGCATAGATCGTCCGAAAGGTTATATAACGGAAAACGTTAAAGTATGAGTATGTATCGCTTAATGGATATAAAAGATGATAAATCACTTACAGATCCCCCAGGCCTGATAAACCGGAAATACGAAACAATTCATAAAGTTTTGAACATTTGTTTCGAATTTCGACTTCAACGTGAGCGCTCAGTCGAACCGCACGTGGTTTGTCCATGCCACCCACCCGTAATTCAAAATTAAGAATTCAAAATTCAAAATTGTTTTCCTCTGCCGTTTCCTCACCAAACATTTCGATAATTGCCCGGGTTACATCTTCCATTTTCATTTTCCTGGACCCTTTAATTAACACCCAGTCCCCTTCCTTCAAACATGACTTCAGACACACAGCCATTTTGCCGGGATTATCGATAAAAAATATCTGATCAATTTTTAACCCGCCCTTTGTTGCCCCTGCTGCCACCGCGTGGGAGAACCTTCCCCTGAGAAAAACCTTGTCTACCCCAGTGTCTGCCAGATATCTCCCCACATCCTCATGAATCTCCTCCGATTGATCCCCCAGCTCAAGCATGTCTCCCAGGATAACCATACTCTCATTAGTTCCTTTCAAATCCCTCAATGACCTGAGGGCTTCTTTTACTGACGCAGGATTAGCATTGTATGTGTCATCAATGAGATACACTCCACTTTTTAACCTGTGAAGGTCCATCCGCCCGTCAATTTGCCTGAAGCTTGTCAAGCCTTCGCAAATCACGTCATGATCAATACCTAAAGCCAGGGAACATGCGGCCGCAGCAAGGGCATTATATATATTGTGTTCACCGAATGTTGACATGTCTATTTCTCTCTTGAATTTCCCCATGACAAGGGTAAAACTTACCCCATCTTCTCCCCTTTTTATTATATTCTCTGCACGGACAAAGGCATCTTTTTTCATACCAAAGGTGATGGACTTTCCTTTCCGCTGTTTTGCCACCATCCTTACTGCCTCATCATCACAGTTTATGATTGCCACCGCGCCGGCCTCCATATTGAAAAAAAGATCTCCCTTTTCCTCTCGAATTCCATCCAACGATTTAAGCCCTTCCAGATGAGCCGGTCCGATATTGGTTATGACCCCAACGTCGGGCCTTGCAATTTCTGTCAGCCTGGCGATTTCTCCTTTTCGGTTTGTTCCCATTTCAAGAACTGCCACTTCATGGTCAGAATTCATTTCCAGAAGGGTTAACGGTAATCCTATAAGGTTATTAAAATTACCCGGGCTTTTTAAGATATTCATTGAAAGCCCCGCTATCGATGCTATCATCTCCTTTGTGGTTGTCTTTCCTGAACTTCCTGTTACGGCCACAACAGGTATCTTAAACCGATCCCTCCGGAAACGGGCAATATCCCCCAGTGCCTTCAAGGTATCATCCACACAAATGACGGGAACATCTCCGGAAACTTTTTCTACTGCTTTTTCCTTTCCCCTTTGAAGAAGCAAACCGGAGGCTCCGCTTCGCAGGGCTTCCTCAATAAAATTGTGACCATCATACCGATCTCCCACAAGAGGAATGAAAAGAGTATCTCCTGTTATGTTTCTTGAATCTGTTGATACCCCACTGAATACCTGACAACCGCTACCCTGAATAAGGTTTCCCCCGGTTGCCTTCATGATATCCTCTGCTTCGAGTATAAGAAGTCGGGAACTTTTCAACGCATCCTCCTGAACCGATGTTTCGCGAGGGCCTTCTGAGTAACTGACACATCATCAAAAGGTATTTTCCTCTCACCTATAATCTGGTAATCCTCATGGCCCTTACCGGCAATAAGTATAATGTCCAAAGAATCAGCAACGGATACAGCCAGATTTATAGCCTCTTCACGATCAGGTATAATAATATATCCCCTTTCATTGAAACCTTTCGAAAGATCTTCGGAATTATATTTTCTTATAGAACTTTCCTTTATCCCCCCTTCTATCTCGCTTATGATCTCAAGGGGATCTTCTGTTCTTGGATTATCAGATGTCACTATAGCCAGGTCGCTCAACTCTGAAGCCGCTTTTCCCATAAGGGGTCTTTTTCCGCGATCTCTGTCTCCACCACAGCCGAATACGGTGATTACCTTATTCGTTTTAAAATAAGACAAATTCTCAAGAACGCTTTTCAGAGCATCATCTGTATGGGCATAATCCACAAAAACGGCGGGTTCATTCTCTTTGCTCACCTTTTCAAAACGACCGGGAACTCTTCGTAGTGCTTCTATACCTGTCTTAATATTTTTTTCTGAAACATTAAGCATTGTAGCCGCTGATGCTGCTGCAAGAATATTATACAGATTAAATTTTCCTGTCATGGGAGATGACATGGAGAAACTTCCCCTTGAGGTTTTTATCTTTGCACTTATTCCATTCAGGGAAATATCATACTCATCTGCATATATATCGCATTGATTTTCGATACCAAAGGTAATCCCTGTTGTTCCCATCTCATGAATAATCCTTCTTCCCCAGGGATCATCCACATTTATGATCATTTTTTTTCCTTCTTTCAGTATCTCCTGGAAGAATCTTTTTTTCGCCAGGTAGTAATTTTCTATCGTGTGGTGATAATCAAGATGGTCTTGGGAAAGATTCGTAAAAATTCCGATGTCATGCTCACAGTCATCGACCCTTTTGAAATCAAGAGCGTGTGAGGATACTTCCGCGACAACATGGGTAACCCCGGCCTCTACCATATCTCTGAAAATTCTCTGCAGATCAACGGACTCCGGCGTCGTAATGTCAGATTGAAATACCTTCCCATTGAATCGATAATTAATAGTCCCTATTACTCCAACACGGAAACCGGCGGCTCTGAGAATCGATTCTAAAAAATATGTAACCGTCGTTTTTCCGTTTGTTCCAGTAACGCCGATTAAACACAACTCGGTTGTGGGATTGTTATAAAACTTTTTCCCCAGTTTACCCAGTGCCCTCCGGCTGTCTCCCACCCTGATGAAGGTAATCCCCGGCTCTTGAGGAACATCTCTTTCGTGAACTATATGCTTAGCCCCTCTCTTTACAGCCTCTGATACATAGTCATGTCCGTCAAACTTCAGGCCGGTAATAGCAACGAAAAGAGAATCTTTCCCACACTTTCTTGAATCATAGCAGATATCCAGGACTTCTCCCCCCGTATCTCCGGAAACATTAAGAACATCTATCTCTTCCATCAAACGAAACAGTTTCATGTTAATCTCTCTTAATCCCCCGGACTTAACAAAACGCTGCAATGAAGCTGACCTGAAATCGGCGACCCTGGGACCGGTTTCTGGCTCACAACCCAGCCACTCCCTGTAAGTCTGAGATCCATATCCATTTCCCGGGCAATTCTCAGAACGTCTCGCATTGTCATGCCCGTGAAATCGGGCATGGCTGATTCATCCATCTCGGTATGGCCGATAATCACTTCCGGAACGGAAACATTCTTCATTTCTATATTTATGTTCTCCGCAACGAACTCTCTTTCCCCTATACTTCTATTGAAGCGCCGTAATATCTGTTCCGAAATATTTCTGAAGACGGGAGCAGCCGTCTGCCCCCCCCATCTTTTCGTCTCCGGCTCATCAAGGACAACAAGAATGGTCATTTGAGGATTTTCGGCCGGAAAGAACCCGATAAACGAAGCCCTTACTTTATCTGCTGAATATCGCCCGGCATTGAAATCAAACTTCTGTGATGTTCCTGTTTTACCAGCCACGGAGACATTAACTATGCGGGCGTTTTTACCGGTACCATCTTCATCACCAACGACATCTGTCAAAAAGGATGTGACCCTTTGGGCGGTGAGGGGTGAAATGACTTTTTCCACAACGATCGGTGAAAATTCCTCGATAACCCGCCCCTTCTTATCCACCAGTCCACGAACGACATACGGCTTCATTAAAACACCCTGATTTGCGATAGCTGACATGGCAGTAATCATCTGTATTGCAGTCACCGAAACACCCTGACCGAAGGCCATCGTTGCAAAATCAACATCAGTCCAGTTTTGAGGCTGTCTCAAGATCCCGGAGGCTTCGCCTGGCAGATTAATACCTGTCCTGGAACCAAATCCAAATTTTCTCATGTATTGATAAAATCTTTCTTTTCCAAGTCTTTCTGCCACTTTGACAGAACCTATATTACTTGAATATTTAAGGATCTCCCGAATAGTAAGGCTCTCATATTTTTCTCCCTGTGCGTCGTGTATAATCTTGTTTCCCACAAGGTATGCCCCATTTTCACAGTTAAATTCATCTTCCTCTTCTACAACCCCTTCTTCTAAAGCGGCAGCAGCCAGAAACGGTTTGAAGATTGAACCGGGATCAAAACAATCGGTAACGGCTTTGTTTTTCCTCATTTCATCTGAATACTGAGTAAAAACTGTAGGATTGAAGCCCGGCTCATTTGCCATAGCCAGTATTTCTCCAGTCCCTGGATTCATGACAATAGCAATTCCCCCTTTTGCACCGGCTTTTTCTGTTGCTTCTCTTAACTGTAATTCAACAATATGCTGTATCCTGCTGTCGATCGTCAAAATCAGGTTGCAACCGCTGTCCTCTTCTTTATTAGAGGAACTGCTTCCCATATAGAATCTATGCCCCCTTGCATCCTTTCCCCACGAAACCTTCTTTAATGCTCTTTTCAGATATCTGTTATATTTGAGTTCCAGTCCCCCCAATCCATCTGAATCCATTCCCACAAATCCAAGGAGATGACCGGCTGATCCTTTATTTGTATAAAAGCGTTTCGGTTCCTTTATGAGATAGACTCCGTCCATATTCAGCGCTTTTATGCGACGTGACTGTTCCGGAGAAATCTTTCTGGCTATCCAGCAGAATCTTTTATATTTTAATATGTTATTATTTATCTTTTTTTTATTTATACCGAGGATGGATGAAAGCTTCGCAGAAACCTTTCCACGATTTTTTATCCGTGATGGGTCGGCATAAACGGAATCAACCATTAGACTAGCCGCAAGGACCTTTCCATTTCTGTCGAATATATGACCTCTTTCAGTTTGAAACTTCAGGATTCTCGTGTGTTGTTTCTCAGCTTTCGCTTTCAGCGCCTCTCCGGAAAGAATCTGAAGCTGGAATGCCCTTGACACGAGGGCTATAAACAGCACCGCAAAAAAAATCAGTACCGTTACAACTCTGAATTTTAGCCATTTCTTTGCTTGATTGGTCATTTTAAAATAACAACCTGATCTCTTTCCGGGTAATGCATCTGCAACTTATCCCTTGCAAACGCCTCAATACGGGCCGGTGATTTCAACATCCCGATTTCCATTTTCAATTCATTATTTTCTTTCAGCAGACGATCCCTTAATTTTATTTCTCTGGCTATGTCATAATTAAGTTCCGTAATATGTATGTGGCACCACACATAAACGAGGGCGATCACCATAAAGATCAATGCGGCATATATAAATGAAGAATATTTTACCCCGATGATTTCATGATCAGCAATTTTGATAGCTTTTGATCTTGCCATTTTCAGATCCTCTCGGCAGTCCTGAGCCTGGCACTTCGTGCCCTCGGATTGGAATTTATTTCAGACTCACCGGGAATAACCGGCTTTTTCGTCAACACTTTCAGCTTGCTCTCTCTATTACAGACACAAATTGGAAAATCAGGCGGACAAACGCACCCCTTTTCCCAGGAACGAAATAAATTTTTCACAATTCTATCTTCAAGTGAGTGGAATGAAATCACTGAAAATCTGCCTTTTCTCTTGAGTACATCTATACCGTCGTTTATCGACTTATGGAGATTCGCAAGCTCATCATTCACCGCTATCCGGAGGGCTTGAAAGGTTTTTGTCGCAGGATGTATTTTCCTTTTTTTCAAGGGCCTCGGTATGGCACCGGTAACAATTTCAGCAAGTTCACCTGTTGTTTCTATCGGAGCTTCCTTCCTTCTTGCCGATATTGCCCTTACAACCCTTCGAGCGGCTATTTCTTCACCATAATCTCTTATGATTTTCTCTAACTCCTTTTCCGAAAGATTGTTCACAAGATCATAAGCGTTCAAACCATCTCTTTGATTCATGCGCATATCAAGGGGCGCATCCGCCAATATGCTAAAACCCCGGTCTGCCGTTTTAAGCTGGTAAGAGGAAACCCCCAAATCCAAAAGGATCCCATCAACTTTTTTTATGTCAAGATTTGATAGTATGGTACTCAAATCCGCGAAGTTACCTTTAACCAGCAGGGCTCTGTCGCCAAACAGTTTCAATTTTCGCCGGGACTCAAGAAGAGCATCATCATCAAAATCGATACCGACAAGAACCCCGTCAGGAGCAGTTCTTTTCAATATCTCACAGGCATGTCCTCCGCCTCCTACAGTTCCATCCAAAAAAATACAGCCTGGCCTGCAATTAAGCGAATCAACTGCCTCTTTAAGCATGACCGGTTCGTGAAAGGTAGGTTTCATTATATTCCTAAATCAGCCATATAATCGCTAAAGACTTCTATATCCTGGCTTGATTTACCGAGCTCTTGCTCAAAAAGCTCCCTGTTCCAGATTTCTATACTCCGACCCATCCCCGCCATGACGATCTCTTTTTCAAGTTTTGCATATTCTCTCAGTGCGGGCGGGATAAGGACTCTCCTATGTGAGTCGAACGTGCAGTCCACAGCGCCTGACATGAAAAGACGCTGAAAGGCCCTGACTTCTCTTCGGATAATAGACTGCTGAAAGATCTTCTCCTCTATTGCCGTCCACTCTTCATAGGGAAAAACAAGAAGATAGCCGTCCCAGTTTGTTATGACCATTCTGTTGTCATATTTTTCGGTAAATATTTCACGCAGTCTGGCAGGAAAAATAATCCTGCTTTTCTCATCGATGGTATGGTAATATCTCCCTCTGAATACAGACAATGGAACAACCCCCACAATCACCCACTTTTCTCCACTTAAGGGTGACTATAAAGGTGTCCTTTTTCTTTGTCAAGGAAAAATTACTATCTTTTTCTTTTAATTTGATACCTTATGACTGCTTTATTGTGACTGGCGAGGTTGTCTGAAAAGTAGTGGGATCCATCATTTTTCGATACGAAAAAAAGATAGTTTACGGGGGCGGGATAAAGAGCGGCAATAATCGAATCTATTCCGGGGTTACAGATTGGTCCGGGGGGCAATCCTTTTATACGATATGTATTGTAAGTGGTTACTTTCATTAAATGTTTCCTTGTGAGATTCCCGTCAAAGTCTTCAATACCATAAATGACGGTTGGGTCACTCTGCAATTTCATTCCCTTTTTCAACCTATTATAAAATACTGCGGCGATTGAAGGTTTTTCTTCTTTAAGCCCTCCTTCCTTTTCAATAATGGATGCAAGTATCAAAATTTCATCCAGAGTAAAACCAGGCTTCGCTGCCCTCTGCATCATTTCAGGCGTCACCTTCTGCCGGAATCTCCTTACCATAAACCTTATAATCTCTTTCTCCCTCATGGATCGTGTAAACTTATACGTATCAGGGAAAAGATATCCTTCAACACTGCTGCCTGGTATATTAAGTGAAGAAAGAAATTCCTTATCAAAGGCAAGTTTCATGAATTTTTCTTTATTCACGAGCTTCCAGTGAGACAAACGGGAAGCAATCTGACACACATTGAACCCCTCCGGGACAGGTATGCTGTATCCCTTGATATCTCCTTTTAACAGTTTATCGAGTATTTCTCCGGGTGTCATAGAGCTGTCGAGTTCATATTCACCAGCCCTGATCTGTTTCGGTGCACTCTTCAGAACTGCCAGAAAATAAAACAATTTCTTTTTTTTTATCAGATCTGATCCCTCCAGAACGTCAGCTACTGCATAAAAACTGGAACCTCTGGCAATTTCAACATTAATTTTTCTCTTTTCAGTACCCGTATCCACAGGGCTGTTTACATAATATAAAAAAAACAGTAACGTCGTGGAAAATATTACACATATGGTAATGACAACAGGTATTGCAAACTTTTTCATTCTTCTAATATCCATAACTGACGGTTTCGCAAAAAGTCGAATTTCCCCTCCCCTGGCGGGAGGGGATTAAGGGGAGGGGGATATAACTATTATTTCTTCATTCTGTCGAGATAATCCAGATATCCCTGAAGTATAATGGTGGCAGCAAGTTTATCTACAACCTTCTTCCTTTTCTTGCGACTCATATTTGCTTCGATAAGGATTGTTTCCGCCTCCTTCGTTGAAAGGCTTTCATCCCATTTAATAACCGGTATTGAAAATCTCGTCTCAAGAATGCCGGCAAATCTGTTTACTTTTTCGCACTGGATTCCTTCTGTTCCATCCAGTCTTATCGGAAATCCTATTACGATCTTTTCAACATTATATTTTTCTACGAACCTGGATATTTCTTCCATATCCTTTTCCTTATTCTTTCTCGTGATGGTAGCAAGGCCCTGAGCCGTAAACCCCAGTTCATCACAAACCGAAAGCCCTATTCTTTTACTTCCATAATCGATACCCAGTATCCTCATGACAGCACCCCCATTAAGACAAAGAGGACTAACACATCATGATTAGTATAATCAATATAATTTTCAGGATCGGTTGCTCGTTGCTCATTGCTCATCAAAACATGGTTTTTATTGTTGTGCTAACTTAAAGATTTTGTTATCTCTCCGAATATGTAATGCAGTTTGCCGAAGCCCAACAAAAAAACCAATAAACTTTATATTAAGGAATCATATTGCCATGAAGCACATCATTCTTGGCACCGCCGGTCATGTCGACCACGGGAAAACCGCTCTTATCAAGGCCCTGACCGGCATTGACACAGACAGACTAAAGGAAGAGAAAGAAAGGGGAATCACCATTGAGCTCGGTTTTGCCCAATTTACACTTAAAAACGGCGAGAAAATCGGGATTGTGGATGTTCCGGGTCATGAAAGGTTTGTAAAAAATATGGTCGCCGGCGCCGGCG
>CAZGAK010000026.1:0-10357 GCA_964523565.1 uncultured Syntrophaceae bacterium
TGACAACTTGGCAAGTTTTTGACTTTTTACGAATGCATCAATTTTGAATTAACGATAATATGGGAGAATGGGTTTAATGGGTTATTTGGAAACTATACGGGGATATGTGATTGAGAATTTTCTTTTTGGGGATGATTCCGGGCTTGAAGCGGATACTTCATTTCTGGAAAGCGGCATTGTTGATTCCACAGGTATACTGGAACTTATCCAGTTTATAGAGGAAACTTATGACATAAGAGTTGAAGATGAAGAGCTCGTTCCGGAAAACCTGGACAGCTTAATAAATGTCGTACAATTTCTTGAACGAAAACTTACAAACGGGACCGTTATGAAAGAGTCTATCGGTTAGCGTCAGAATGATTTTTCCAATAAGAAAGATAATCAATGTATGAAGGGATACAAAATCATGGTATCACATCATTCCGGTAATCAATTAAAAATTTGTACAAAATGCATACTGCCTGAAACGTTTCCCGGAATTAAATTTAATGAGGCTGGAATATGCAACCACTGTCAGCGTGAGGAATCGTATACGGCGAGAGGTGTAGAAAGAAAAGCGGACTATCGCGAAAAGCTTGATGAACTTGTCGCGAATGTAAAAGGCAACGCGCCGACGTATGACGCGATAATGGCGTACAGCGGTGGCAAGGATTCAAGCTATACTATGAAGCTCCTCAAAGAGCAATACGACCTCAGGATACTGGCTTTCACTTTTGACAATCACTTTCTTTCCCCTTCGGCAAAGGAGAATATCGAGAAAGTTACCACTGCCCTCCGGATCGATCAGGTAAATTTTATGCCGCAGTGGCCTCTCATGAAATCGGTTTTTGCGACTGCCGCAGGGAAAGAGGTCTTTTCAAAGGCGGCGTTACTCAGGGCAAGCTCGGTGTGCACGGCCTGTATTACCATGGTGAAAAGCCTGGTGCTGAAAACGGCGCTGGAAATGGACATCCCGCTCGTGGCGTTCGGGTGGTCACCAGGCCAGGCGCCGATTCAATCCGCAATTATGAAAACAAACGCCGCGATAATACGTGAGAATCAAAAGGTGCTTCGGAGGATATTTGTCGATCAATTCGGCAATACGACTCAATCCTATTTCATCCCCGATACGTACTATGAATTATACGAAGGCCGATTCCCCTATAATATACATCCATTGGCTTTCTTTGATTACGAGGAAGAAACAATAGCCAGGGAGTTGAAAACCATTGGATGGAAGCCTCCGACGGATACGGATACCAGCTCGACGAACTGTTTGCTTAACGCGTTCGCTAACCAGTGCCATCTGGAACAATATGGATTCCATCCGTATGTGCTGGAAATTGCTAATATGGTCAGGCAGGGTATCATACCGCGTGAAGTCGGTATCCAGAAAATATATACCGAACAAGACAATGAAATAGTAGCATACGCACGGAATAAATTGGGGCTTGTCTCCGATGAGTAAGATCGAATCACCTTTCAGTCATACCTTGATACATCATTTTCTGGAAGAAAGTGCCTCTCTCTATCCGGATAAAGTTGCTTTGATCCATGAAGACACACGGGCTACCTATGGAGAAATCAATTCACAGGCCAACAAGGTGGCGCAGTGGCTTGTAGCGAATAACATCAGGTGTAATGATCGGGTCATTATCCTTCTTGAAAATTCATTGGAATATGTCGCAAGCTATTACGGCATCCTCAAGGCAGGTGCCGTAGCAGTTCCGCTGACGACTGATATAAAACCGGATGGGTTAAAATACCTTATCCATGAGATAGAGCCAAAAGTCATTATATCCTCTGCACGATTCGAACGTATCATTCAGGCTGTCGATCCGGATTTGCTCGATATACAAGCGCTTGTTATTAAAAG
Source organism: uncultured Syntrophaceae bacterium (assembly GCA_964523565.1). GTDB lineage: Bacteria > Desulfobacterota > Syntrophia > Syntrophales > UBA6807 > CAZGAK01. Next base: position 1,856 of record CAZGAK010000026.1, read on the forward strand.
CCCGAAGTTTGACTGGGAATTCTTATCCTTTGAAACTGTAAAGTGGGAAGATTTGATTCAGGCAGACACCGCACCAAATCCTGATGTTTCCCTCCCGGAAACAGCCCTGGCAAGTATAATATATACCTCGGGATCGTCCGGCAGGCCGAAAGGGGTGATGCTGTCTCACCGGAATATCGTTGCCAACACACACTCGATCTGCCGGTACCTTAAACTGACCGCCGCCGATATTCAGATGGTCGTTCTGCCGTTTTTTTATGTTATGGGGAAATCGCTCCTTAACACCCATTTCGCCGTTGGCGGCCGCGTTGTAATCAATAACAAATTTGCTTTCCCCACCACGGTATTGAAACAGATGGTTGATGAGAACGTAACCGGCTTTTCAGGCGTTCCGTCGACGTATGCTTACCTGGTACACCGGTCTCCCCTGGCGAAGTACCGTGATAAATTAAATTCGCTCAGATACTGCTCACAGGCGGGGGGTCACATGTCCCGGGCCATAAAAACGGCCCTCCGCACCATATTACCCCCCCATACGGACATTTATATTATGTATGGTGCAACGGAAGCCGCAGCCCGGCTTTCATACCTGGAGCCGGAAAAATTTACCGATAAAATCGACTCTGTCGGCACAGCTATTCCGGGGGTTACATTAAAAGTGCTGGGGTCTAACGGCGATGAAGCGGCTCCGGAAGAGACGGGTGAACTCGTTGCCGCCGGATCAAATATCATGCCGGGGTATTGGAAAGACCGTGAAGCGACGGACAATGTCCTGAGAAATAATAGCTATCATACGGGAGATCTTGCGTATAAGGACGATGACGGATACATATACGTAATTGGCAGGAACGATGACATGGTAAAGGTCGGGGGACATCTGATTAATCCTCTTGAAATCGAAAATGTTCTCATGGATTCGGAGTTACTGATGGAATCGGTCGTTCTTGGCATCCCGGACAATCTTCTCGGAAACAGGCTGGTGGCGCTTGCACTGCCGAAGGACAGCGAGTGCAGCAAAATGGATATTCTGAAATTCTGTTCCACCAGACTGCCGAAATACAAGATGCCCGGCGACATTGTATTTACCAAAAACATTCCAAAGAATTCATCGGGTAAGATCGATCGGCCACGATGTATTGAACTCATCAGGGGTAAATAGGTATTGGGGTCACAGGTATTGGGGTCACATCTTAAATATTAAGTAATGGTATCATGGATATTTAGTTTAAATAGTGAATACTTAATATTTAAGATGTGACCCTCTTTCCGTTACTTAATATTTAAGATGTGACCCTCTTTCCGATGGGGGCATCGGCCCCTACATATAGTAGCCGATGCTGTGTATCTGAATAATTAAGGAAAGACCATGTGTGGTATTGCGGGAACATGTTATTTTAGAGAGCCGGGACCTGTTTCGCCGGAATCGATAACGCGGATGCTGGGCGCCATCAGTTACCGGGGGCCGGATGAGTCGGGCATCTATGTGGATAATTGGGCAGGCATGGGGAACGTCAGGCTGAGTATTATCGATTTAACGAGTGGTACCCAGCCGATCCATAATGAAGATGGAACGTTGTGGATTGTGTACAATGGCGAGGTGTTCAATTTTCCCGAATTAAGGCAGGATCTTGTAAAAAAGGGGCATCATTTTTATACCAATACCGATGCGGAGGTAGTGCTTCATCTCTACGAAACAAAAGGGCCTTCATGCCTTGATGATCTGAATGGCCAGTTTGCCTTCGCGATCTGGAACAGTAAAGACAAGGAACTGTTTCTCGCGAGGGATCGTGTCGGTATTTGCCCATTACACTACACAATTCTGGGAGATCGCATTTTATTCGCTTCCGAAGTAAAAGCAATCTTCATGGACAACGAAGTCCAGCGTCAAATCGATCCTGTTGCAATGGATCAGATATTCACTTTCTGGAGCACCCTCTCAGGTTACACAGTATTTAAGGATATAAAAGAGCTGCAACCGGGGCACTATCTAAAAATATCTCACGGACAGATCACTCTCAAAAAATACTGGGATGTACCCTGTTATTCACCTGATGAACAATTCACGTGGTCACTTGACGACATCTGTGAAAAGTTTCTCGAACTATTAAATGATTCGATTCGAATACGCTTGAGGGCAGATGTACCGGTCGGTTCATACCTCAGCGGCGGTCTTGATTCTTCAGGAATCACTTCGCTGGTAAATAACAATTGTACTAATAACCTGAGAACGTTCGGGATACATTTTGAGGAGAAAGCCTTTGACGAGCGTGACTATCAAAACCAGATGGTGTCTTTTCTGCAGACAGATCATACAAATATCGAGGTAAAAAATAAACAGATCGGATTATCTTTTCCAAAAGTTCTATGGCACTGTGAAACACCTCTGTTAAGAACTGGACCTGTTCCCCTGTTTTTACTATCTCATGAAGTACAAAACAGCGGTTTTAAGGTTGTGATTACAGGAGAAGGAGCTGACGAGGTCATCGGGGGCTACAATATCTATAGAGAAGCCAAAGTAAGAAAGTTCTGGGCCAGAGATCCTGATTCAACATGGCGGCCACTTCTCATCGGTAAACTTTATCCATATATTTTTAACGATAAAACAAGAATAAAAAACTATGCTCGATCGTTTTTCAGTGCCGGTCTTAGCGAAGTTGATGATCCATTTTATTCACATCTTATAAGATGGCGAAACACAAGTAAGATTAAGGGCTTTTTTTCGAGTGAACTTCTTTCAGAAATTGGCGATTACTCCAGTTACGAAGATCTTAAACAAAGGCTGCCGGCATCTTATACGACATGGGATTATCTGTCGAAGGCACAATACCTGGAGATGTCCATTTTCTTAAGTAATTTCCTGCTCTCTTCCCAGGGTGAAAGGGTCGCAATGGCTCATGGAGTAGAGGCCAGGCCACCATATCTCGATCACGGGATTATCGATTTTATGGGGAGGGTTCCTTCAAAGTGGAAAATCATGGGACTGAATGAAAAGTACGTGCTTAAAAAAACGCTTCAGGGACATCTTCCCGACACGGTTCTGAATCGTCCCAAACAGCCGTATCGCGCACCGATAAGTGAAAGTCTGTTAACTGACAATGAATCAAGTGTCGACAACATGCTTTCAGACCACTGTTTGAAACAATCTAACCTTTTTGACGCATCGAAGATACCATTACTCCTGAATAAGCTTCGAAAAAGCCGACAGGTAAGCGAGTTTGACAACATGGCACTTGCCGGAATCCTGTCTTCTCAGATTATCTTCGATCAGTTTATTACTAATTTCCCCGTGACATCTATTAATCCGGTACTTCCGAAACTGATTTTTGACCGTAGAAGCAATTATCATACCGGACGGTATTGATCGAGCAGATGACTCAATGGATAAAAAACTAAAAAAGTTAAAGCAAGTTTTATCGGAGGCGAAAAGCGCCCTGATCGCCTTCTCTGGAGGCGTGGATAGCACCTTTCTGCTGAGTGTAGCGAAAGAAGTCCTTGCAGACAAAATATTGGCAGTAACAGCAAAAGCCGACATATTTCCCTCCTATGAAACCCGGGAAGCAAAAGAGATCGCTGATTCCACAGGTGTAAACCACATCTTCCTTGAGACTGCACAACTTCAAGCCACCAATTTCGTTAATAACCCGCCAGATAGATGCTACATTTGCAAAAAAATTCTTTTCACAAATCTGCTTGAAATAGCGAAAGAGAATAACCTGAACTGTGTCCTGGATGGATCTAACTACGACGACCTCAGCGATTACCGTCCCGGGGCACAGGCCGCATTGGAACTTGGCATTAAAAGCCCCCTGCAGGAAGTCAAACTCACGAAGGCCGAAATCAGAATGCTTTCTGAAAAAATGGGGTTGAAAACATGGGACAAGCCGCCTCTGGCCTGTCTGGCAACAAGAATCCCATATGGAGAAATGATTACCAAAGAGAAATTGAAAAGAATTGACCAGGCCGAGACATTTCTGTTGCAATCAGGAACAAAGGGGATGCGAGTCAGAGATCACAATGACATCGCCAGAATCGAGGTGGCCAAAGATGATATTCCCGGGCTTCTGGAGCCGAATTATGCCGACAAGATAGTAGTTCATCTTAAGAGATTAGGATACACTTACATCACAGTGGATCTGGAGGGCTATCGAACCGGGAGTCTAAATGAAATGGGCGGAGCCAAAAATGGACAAAAGAGAAATTAGAAAGCTATTGGAAAATCTCGAAGCCGGTAGAATCAAAGTAGATGAGGTCCTGGAAAAACTAAAAGGATTTCCTTATGACGATCTCGGCTTCGTCAAAATAGATAATCACCGATCTTTGAGAAAGGGATTCCCCGAGGTAATCTTTTCTCAGGGCAAATCAATAGAACAAATTAAGGAAATCGTAAAGAGGATGCAAACGAGTAACCGAGTCATCCTGGCAATGCGAGCAACTGAGGAGATATATCAAGCCTTAAAAGAAGTGTCCGACAAAGTGGATTTTTACCCACAAGCGCGAGCAGTTGTCATCGGAGAGAAGCCAGAGACCTGCAGCGCACAGACTGTTCTCGTTGTCACCGGGGGGACAGCCGACATTCCGGTAGCGGAGGAAGCGGCAATAACCGCAGAGGTCATGGGGAATAAGGTTGAACGACTCTACGACGTAGGGGTGGCCGGCTTGCACCGGCTTTTGGACAATAGGGAAAAACTCTTCGCTGCAAACGTCCTGGTAGTGGTGGCCGGGATGGAAGGGGCTTTACCCAGCGTTGTCGGAGGATTGGTTGACAAACCGGTAATAGCCGTTCCGACCAGTGTGGGCTATGGAGCCAGTTTCCATGGATTGTCCGCCCTGCTGGCCATGCTCAACAGTTGCGCACCCGGAATTGCGGTAGTAAACATAGATAACGGATTTGGCGGCGGCTATCTGGCCAGCATGATAAACCGGATTAACGAGGTGAAAGAATGAAAATAGCTTACTTCGATTGCTTTTCAGGAATAAGTGGCGATATGATCCTGGGTGCGTTGATTGATGCGGGCTTAGACATCGAAGAGCTGAAAGTAGAGCTCAGCAAAACCAGACTGCCAGGCTATGAAATCAGTGCTAAAAGAGCGGAGAAGAAGAGCATTGGGGGAACCAAATTCGAGGTAACTGTCTCTGGAGAACAGAAGGAAAGAAACTTAGGTGACATTTTCGAGATCATTGAACACAGCGATTTGGGCGAAGATATCAAAATCAAAGGCAAGCAGGTTTTCTCCTCCCTCGCCAAAGCGGAGGCAGAAATACATAATAAACCCATAGACCATGTCCATTTCCATGAGATAGGTGCAATCGATGCCATAATCGACATCGTCGGTGCGATGATTGGTATGAAGATGCTGGGAATTGAAAAGGCCTATGCTTCCAGATTGCACGTGGGCACTGGTTTCGTCCAATGTGCCCATGGCACCCTTCCAGTTCCGGCTCCAGCCACCTTGAAGCTTCTAAAAGATGTCCCCATTTACTCCACAGGCATAGAAAATGAACTCGTTACCCCAACCGGAGCGGCAATCATCACCACCATATGCGAAAGCTTTGGCGACATGCCCTCTATGAAGGTAGAGAAAATCGGCTATGGTGCCGGGAGTAGAAACCTGCCTATACCCAATATGCTGAGAGTCTTGATTGGAGACAGCGAAATTGAACACGAAGAAGATAGAGTTTTATTATTGGAGACAAATATAGATGATATGAATCCACAGTTTTACGATCACATCATGGAGACTCTCTTCCAGAAGGGCGCAAAGGATGTCTTCCTCACACCAATCCATATGAAGAAAAACAGGCCCGGCATAATCCTCAGTGTGATCTCTCCCCCCGACAAAAGTGACGGACTCCTTGAGATTATACTCAAAGAGACGACGACCCTCGGGGTAAGAGTATCAGAAATAAAACAGAGGGAAACGCTCGAAAGAGAGGGCAAAACAGTAAATACTCGATTCGGAAAGGTTAAAGTCAAAATCAGCTTTATAGCTGGAAAGGTGAGAGATATCACCCCGGAATATGAAGACTGTAAGAGGATAGCAAGAGAACACAATCTTCCTGTCAAAGATGTTTATGAAGAGGCTAAAAGGTATGCCTTGGAAAAAACAGAAAACTAAAGACGCAACAGATTTACAAGAGGAAAAATGAATTGGTGAATCATGATGGATTCGTAAAAAGTCCGAATTTCTGTTGTTTTGTCATTCCCGCTCCCCGATCGGAGTCGAGGACAGGTTTCGCGGGAATGACAAATTAGCAAGTTTTTGACTTTTTACGAAACCATCAGGTTTTACTCAAAACACTAAATAAGGAGATGCACAATGGAAGAAACCGCTTTAAAAATTCTCCTGGGTTCCGCTTTTACTGTCGGACTAATTCACACGCTGATCGGGCCTGATCACTATCTACCCTTTATTTTGCTGGCCAAGGCACGAAATTGGAGGTTGAAAAAGACATTGTGGATCACCTTCGGCTGTGGCGTTGGGCATGTGTTAAGTTCAGTGGTAATCGGATTGGTCGGTATCGCTGTGGGCATTGCCGTGGGAAGACTGGAAGGCATTGAAAGCGTCAGAGGAGAACTGGCTTCGTGGGCGCTGATTGCCTTTGGATTGGTTTATGGTATTTGGGGGGTGCGTCACAGCTTGAGGAACAAACCATACATCCAGCGACATCTAGATGTCAACGGCGCTACCAACGATCACCTGCATGCTCATACTGGTGAACATAGCCATATTCATGAGCAACAGAGAGGAGCAACTTTCTGGTCTCTTTTCATTATTTTTGTCTTAGGTCCATGTGAACCATTGATTCCACTATTGATGTACCCGGCAGCCATGCATAGCTGGCACGGCGTAGCGGCTGTTACCCTTGTGTTTGGAGCTGTGACGATAGGCACAATGATGGCCATTGTCGGCTTGAGCTCCTATGGACTATTGAAGTTACGTACACATTTTATGGAGCGTTTCGCTCACGCACTGGCAGGAGGTGTTATAGCCATGTCGGGTATCGCCATAAAAGTCTTGGGTATTTGAGGAACAAGGGGAAAAGCGAAGGTTCAAGGTAAAAAACGAAGGTCCACGGTAAAAGGTTCAAGGAACAAGGATATAAAGGCAATTTTGAATTCTTAATTTTGAATTAAAGGGCAAAGGACCAAGGATCAAGGATCAAGGCAATTTTGAATTACTGGTGGGTGGCATCCTCAGGCTGCCCTTCCGGCGACAATATGAAGAGCGGATTTTAGCATTGCAAATTAGTTGTGTATTAACTATACTTCTTAATAACCATACCATACTTCATTGAAAGAAACATTTTTCATGTAATTCTTCAAGACTTGTCGTTGGTTACACTTGCAAGGAGGATTTATCAATGCAAAATATCACCCTTGAAACTATCTATGAAAAAGTTGTTGCTTTACAGCGAGATATCGAACAGATCAAAAAAAGTTTATTGGAAGAACCTGACTTACGAAGTGATTTCATTATGCGAATGAGAGACATAGACTTAGAAAAATCGATTATTGTTGACGACTTTGAGAAAAGATACGGTTTGAAGTAGTGTATAAACTTGCTATTAAAGAAGGCCTCGATAAAAAATTCAAGAAGCTCAAGAAAAAGGACAAGGAATTATTGCGGATAATTCATAGAAAAGTCCAGGATATTCTTGAGGATCCCAATCACTTCAAGCCCTTAAAAAAACCTTTACAAAACAAACGAAGAGTTCATATCGGCGGGCCTTTTGTGCTGATATTTGAAATAAATGAAGAAAAGAAGATGGTGACACTGCTTGATTTTGATCACCATGATAATATTTATAAAACATAATGTTTTTAAACTGTATTTTTGTGTGGACAAATCCGCCTGAGGCAAGGTTATGAAGGCAATTTTGAATTAAAGACAAAGGTGCAGGGGGAAATATGTTAGTCTTATGACTCTATTGAAGTCACTTTTTCTTTTTGTACCCTTTCGTACAACCATATTTTAATTATCGAACCTCGGTCTACACCAATACTTGCCCTGATGTGATCAATATCTTTGACCAGGTCTTCTGCAACATCCAAAGTAATTCGTATTTTCTTTCCATGACGAATGATTTTTGCCTTGGACATATCAACTAAGTCATGAATATCCTCGCCATTATCAAACCGATGATCAAACTCTTGCGCGCTTTCAGCTATTTTCTTTTTTTTCATATAAATTAACCTCCCGTTTTCTGGATCGTCTCACAGAAATGATGCGAATTGTTTCGCCCTTCCTTGTGAAAATCGCCGTCCAATGCTTGCTGTTGAGTTCTGCGATCAAGATATTTCTGTTTTCGAGCTGATATGAAGTTTGAATCTCTATACGGTTGTTGTCCTTCCAAAGCTGCTTTGAAGTATTAAAATCAATGCCATGTTTATTTTTGTTTGTAATACTCTTTTTTCCATCCCATTCGAAATTCATGCTGATATTATACATATTTTAAACAAAAAAGCAACACCAGAGTGAGAGAGGGACAAAAGTTCAAGGA
>CAZGAK010000026.1:10457-31279 GCA_964523565.1 uncultured Syntrophaceae bacterium
GCAAGGAGAAAAGCGAAGGATCAAGGTTCAAGGAACAAGGGACAAGGGACAAGGTTCAAGGGGAAAGGGGAAAGGAACAAGGATCGAGGGTGGTGTGGCTTATGGCTCGAACATTTTCAATCCGGGAACCGAACGAAAATGTTCATCCAGGGTAAAGAGAAAAACGTTGTGATGCAGGCATATCCGGGCGATTATGACATCCATTGGCGGAATGGTAATGCCTTTTTCGCGCAATGAGGCATCTAAATCTCCGGCAGCGTCCCAGACAGTTTCATCAACAGATAGACGGATTAAGGCATCAAATAATGGCAATATTTCATTTCGTTCCGGAGGACGCAGGCCTCGTTTGATTTCAAACATGACCGGCCCGCAGGTGAGTACACGGTCATCATTCAGCAATTCCTGAGTAATCGCAACGATACCGGGTGTTTTGCCCCGTAGTACATCAATCCAGACAGAAGTGTCTAACAAAACCGATTCCGCATTACCTGCCATTTCCGATCTCCTCCAGCCATTGAGCACGCTTCATATCCGCTTTATTGCTTTCTTTAATGGCCTTTTCATCGACATCAACTGTTCCGAGAAGGCCTGCAAGTTTTTTCAGTTTTACTCTCCGTATATGCTCTTTAACTGCTAATGCCACAGCACTGGTTTTGGTTTTTACATTGGTAACTTTTACTAATTCCCTGACAAGGTTTTCATCCAGGGTAACCGTCGTTCTCATGATAACCTCCATCACAATATTTATGGTATATTTTGTGATAATTTCTGCCATAAGTCAAGGATAAAAACAAAGGTTCAAGGTGAAAGGGGCAAGGTGAAAGGAACAAGGTTCAAGGAGCAAGGTTCAAGGAGCAAGGATAAAACTAATTCTTAATTTTGGATTAAATTAAGGTAAAGGGAACAATGACATTTACACTTGTATTGCGGCTCATTTGAGTATACTATTGAGACTCGAATGGAGGTGTTATTGTGAAATTTCTAAGCGTAAGAGATCTAAAAACAAAATCATCACAAGTCTGGCGGGAGTTGCCGGACCAAAAGGAAATGATCATTACGAGTAACGGCAGGCCGATTGCCATCCTTTCTTCAATCAATGAGAATAATCTGGAGCAAGTTCTATCCGAATTTCGTCGAGCGCGCGCGACTGATGCTGTTGCATCAATGCAATACGAATCAGTACAAAAAGGAACCAACAAATTATCCATGGAAGAAATTGATGCTGAAATAAAAGCTGTGCGGTCAAAACGCTAAAAATGAAAATCGTATTAGACACAAATGTTCTTGTATCCGGATTGCTTACTCCATTTGGCCCAAGCGGTGAAATTGTTCGGATGATTTCCGCGGGCAAACTTATATTATACATAGATGCACGTATTTTGTCTGAATATCAGGAGGTTCTTCACCGGGCAAAGTTTAAATTCAACAAAGAATATATCAGCATATTGCTTGATTTTATTCAGCAATATGGTCAATTCGTTTCGAGCATACCCCTCAAGAATCCTCTGCCTGATCCAGACGATGAACCATTTCTCGAAGTTGCCATCGCCGGAAATGTAAAATCCTTAATCACAGGAAATATAGTTCATTATCCTTCTTCATCCAGAAAAGGGATAAACATTCATTCTCCCTCTGAGTTTTTAGAATTTTACAGGAAACAAAATGAAGACACAGGGTAAATAGGGACAACTGTCCCAATACTGTCCGGCACGAATATTGCTCTCTCTCCTGTAGGGCCCGTTCCCCGAACGGGCCGATATCACCGTGAGCCCCTCGACTTAGCTCAGGATGTACCTGTCGAACGGCGGGCCGATGAGGGCATCGGCCCCTACATATGCTGGGTGGCAAGGACAAACTTGTTTGTCCGTGGATGTTTAATTTTGAAGTCTTAATTTTGAATTTTGAATTGAGGGACGAAGGAACAAAAAAAGGATCAAGGAGCAAGGTAAAAACTAATTTTGAAGGAGAGAATTTTGAGTATGAATGCGCATTGGAAAGGTATTATTTTAGCGGGCGGTTCGGGAACCCGTCTTTATCCAATAACCAGGGTCGTAAGCAAACAGCTCATGCCGGTGTATGATAAGCCCATGATCTATTATCCTCTCTCTGTGCTTATGCTTGCCGGGATTCGGGAAATTCTTGTCATTTCCACTCCCGAGGACCTGCCCCGCTTCCGGGAGCTTCTGGATGATGGAGATCAGTGGGGTATTTCCTTTTCCTATGCTGAGCAGCCCAGCCCTGACGGACTCGCCCAGGCATTCATCATCGGACGCGATTTTGTGGGGGAGGATAATGTCTGCATGATCCTCGGAGATAATATCTTTTACGGACATGGCATGCCGGAAAAATTTCAAAATGCCATTTTAAGACCAGATGGCGCAACGGTTTTTGGATACTGGGTAAAGGACCCGGAGCGCTATGGCGTCGTGAGCTTTGATGAAAACGGACAGGCCTCAGAAATTCTTGAGAAGCCTCCTGAACCAAAATCCAACTGGGCAGTGACGGGGCTCTACTTCTACGACAACAGGGTGCTTGACATTTCCGCAAATCTCAAGCCTTCCGCACGGGGAGAACTTGAGATTACCGACGTCAACCGCGTCTATATGGAGATGGGGGATCTTCATGTAGAAAAACTCGGCCGCGGATTCGCATGGCTGGATACGGGAACGCACGAATCTCTCCTCGATGCAAGCAAATACATCGAGACCTTGGAAAAACGCCAGGGCTTGAAGATATCATGCGTTGAGGAAATCGCGTACCGAATGGGATACATAGACGCGGAACAGCTCCTGAGGCTTGCCGAGCCGATGAAGAAGAATGAGTACGGGAAGTACCTTATATCTATAGCTAAGAGCGCGAGAAAAGGACAAAGGTGAAAGGACAAGGTTAAAGGAGCAAGGTTCAAGGTTCAAGGTTCAAGGTGCAAGGGGAAAAGAGAGCAACGAGCAATGAGCAATGAGCAATGAGCAATGAGCAATGAGCAATGAGCAATGAGGACTGAGGAAGGGAAAAAGGAGCAAGGATATAAAGACATTTTTGAATTTTGAATTCTTAATTTTGAATTGAGGATGAAGGAGCAAGGATATGAAGACAATTTTGAATTTTGAATTCTTAATTTTGAATTGAGGGGAAAGGACGAAGGGGCAAGGGACAAGGTTGATGGATTCGCAAAAAGTCTGTCATTCCCGTTTTCACGGGAATGACAAAATAGTAGAAATTCGACTTTTTACGAAGGCATCAATATTTGATTCGAGAGGTTATTTGAGATTAATATGAAGGTTTTGGAAACTGCTTTGCCGGGTGTTTTGATTCTTGAACCGGCTGTTTTTGAAGACAGGCGTGGATATTTTTTGGAGACGTATCATCAGGAAAGATATGATGAGGCCGGTGTAAAGTGTCAATTTGTCCAGGATAACCTTTCGTACTCTGTTCGTGGATCACTCAGGGGTCTGCATTATCAGTATCCACATGGGCAGGCTAAGCTTGTTCAGGTAATCAAGGGAAAAGTTTTTGATGTGGCCGTGGATATCCGCCGGGGGTCACCCACTTTCGGTCAGTGGATCGGCGAAAACCTTTCTGATAAAAACAGGCGGCAAATGTTTATTCCTGAAGGATTTGCCCATGGTTTCTGCGTCCTGAGCGACACGGCAATATTCGTGTACAAATGCAGTGATTTATACGCGCCTGACAGCGAGAGGGGGATTCTCTGGTCAGATCCGGATCTGGGGATTGAGTGGCCGGTGAAAGAACCGCTGCTTTCGGATAAAGATTCGAAATATCCATGCTTAAAAGACATTCCGGAGGAAAATCTGCCGGTTTTCAAGGACTAAGGATATAAAAGCAATTTTGAATTTTGAATTAAGCATCGCTCTATCAATGTTATTCTGAATTGATTCGCTTCTGAATTTGTTGATAAATATCTTTTCGATGGATGATGCCTAAAATTAAAATTTTTTGCTTTAGCGTCTTGAAAACAACACGATAATCGCCAACTCGCAATCGCCAGTACCCTTTAAGAGTTCTTTGTAATGGTTTCCCGTAAATCTCAGGGTGGGTGGCCAGACGTTCTTCAATGGCCTTTTTAATCATGAATTTATTTTTACTGTCAATGAGCTGCAAATCGATTCTCTTAACATCGGGATGATAAATAAGTTTGTAATTCATGATTTTTTGAAGTTCTTATGACCAAACATCTTCATGTGAAAGTGACGAAGAGATATCCAGCGTTTCTTCTCTTTCCTCTGCAAAAGATGCTAAATAAATATCTTCCTGGATTTCAAGCGCATCTTTGATCAGGTCTCTCACCTTGTTAGAGAGTGAAACACCATCCTTTTCGGCAAGGAATTTTACGTTTCGATATATGGAATCATCAAGAACCACATTAATTCTTGGGTTTTTAGCCGGCATTGTGTTTTTCTCCCTTCATAACTTTACGGCGGAGTGTAACAGAAGTGATGCACCTTGTCAATCAAATTGAGGACAGAGGTTAAAGGAGCAAGGAGCAAGGAGCAAGGTGAAAGGAACAAGGAACAAGGTGCAAGTTTCACGGGAATGACAGACTTTTTACGAACGCATCAATTTTGAATTTTGAATTAAGGACCAAAAAATAGGGAAAATTTATGGATATAAAAGGATATTTCGATAAAAGAAATCTTGTTTTTCTTGCATGCGGTGTTGTGGCGACTTTTATGTTTTATGAGCCGTTGAAAGAGCTCACGAAATTTTCGTTGCACAGTATGTTTTATTCCCATATCTGGCTAATCCCTCTGGTTAGCGCATTCTTCATGTTCACAGAGAGAAAAGCGATTTTCTCAGATTCGAAATATTCATACAGAGGAGGAATATCTCTCTTAATTATCGGCACCATATTGTATCTTCTTGGCAGAAAACTGCATGTGCAGCTTAACCAGAATGATTATTCATCTCTGATGACTTTTGCCGGAATCATATTTTTAAATGGCGCCTTTCTTCTATGCTATGGCGCGCAGGCTTTTAAAGCGGCATTGTTTCCCCTTTTCTTCCTCATCTTCATGGTACCGATACCTGTTTTTCTTATGGACAGGATAATCCATGTATTGCTGATTGGTTCAGCGGCGGCTACGGATTTACTTTTCAAGATCACGGGAACGCCATATATACGAGAGGGTTTTACGTTTCATCTGCCGGGTATAAGTATAGAGATTGCAAATGTATGCAGCGGGATTCGCTCAAGCCTAGCCCTTTTTATAACCATGGTGATAGCGGGGCATCTTTTCCTGCAAACGGGGTGGAAGAAGGTCGTCCTGATTCTGGCGGTTTTCCCCATTACCATGTTCAAAAACGGCATCCGAATTGTAACGATTTCGCTACTCGCGACCTATGTGGATGAAAGGTTTCTCACCCAGAGCTGGATTCATCATTCAGGCGGTTTCCTCTTTTTTATTCCGGCCCTTGTGCTGTTGGGGTTAATTTTGTGGTGGCTGAAAAGAACAGAGGTTCAAGGTTCAAGGATAAAGGACAAAGGACAAAGGTACAAGGAGCAAGGAAAAAGACAATTTTGAATTTTGAATTCTTAATTTTGAATTAAGGAACAAGATGGGTGGCATGGATTTTCCAAATATAATTTCATTTATCGCAGCATTTTTTAGTATCTCTCTGGCGGTTTTTGTTCTGTACAGGGACAGGCACTTGTTTGTCCACCGGATCTTTGCGGCTGGGATGATTGTTCTGGCAGTTGAGGCGGTTTTTACGGGACTTTGCGTGAATGCCATAATGCCGGAAGATATAATACACTGGCTGCGCCTGAGGAACTTTGCTACAGCCGTTCTGCCGGGAATCTGGCTTCTCTTCAGCCTTAGTTTTTCGAGGGCGAACTACAAGGAATTCCTTTCGAGATGGAAGTGGGTTACAGGCGCCTTTTTCCTCCTGCCTCTTGCCACTCTGATATTTTTTAGTAATTCATTCTTCGCCAGCAAACCTCTTCTGGGCCCATCTTTCACGTGGATGATAGTAATTGGCTGGCCGGGATATGTTTTCCATCTTTTCATTATTGCCGGCGCCGTCCTCATCCTGATGAAACTTGAACGAACGCTTCGGGATTCTACAGGGCGAATGCGCTGGCAGATAAAGTTCATGGCACTGGGAGTCGGCTGTATTCTTGCCGCGCGGATCTATACATCCAGCCAGACGATGCTCTTTCATGCCCTGAATTTATCATTGGAGTTAGTCAATGACGGCGCGCTTATACTGGGCAGTGTTCTGATTGCCCGTGCTCTGTTTCGTACACGCATTTTTAATGTTGATTTTTACATGTCTCAGTCATTTCTTTATAATTCATTTACCATTTTATTTGTGGGCGTCTATCTGATAACGGTTGGTCTCCTGACCAAGCTTACTCTTCATTTCAACGGCGGTCAGAGTATCTCCTTAAGGGCCTTTTTTGTATTACTGGCTATCGTCGGCCTTTCTATACTTCTCTTTTCAGACAGGCTCCGCAGGCAGATGAAGCGGTTTATCAGCCGCCACTTTCAGCGTCCCATGTACGACTACCGCAAAGAGTGGGCAAAGTTTACCCGTAGCACCACATCTGTAATGGAAATAAAAGATATCTGCACAGCGGTCGTTAACATGGTGTCGAAGACATTTGATCTCCTCTCCGTCACGATATGGATGCTGGATGATTCAGAAAAACGCGTGACCCTTTGCGTATCGACTGCTTTCTCCGGGGAAAAGTCTCACGAAATCGAGTCGGTCGAAAGTACTGTAACTGAACTTGTCCGGATCATGCGTCTTAAACCACTCTCCATCGATTTCGATTATGCAGAAGAAACCCTGCCCAAAGAGTTTGAAAATTTTGATGAAGACTTTTTT
The DNA here is from genome assembly GCA_964523565.1 of uncultured Syntrophaceae bacterium. Classification (GTDB taxonomy): domain Bacteria; phylum Desulfobacterota; class Syntrophia; order Syntrophales; family UBA6807; genus CAZGAK01. Next base: position 17,307 of record CAZGAK010000026.1, read on the forward strand.
GACAGAGCACGGATACGCTATTGCCTCCCCCTTGTTGCCGGGGAGAAGCTCCTGGGATTGATGACACTGTCCGATCGGGTCGGAGGTGACCCCCTCTCAGTGGAGGATTTTGATCTGTTGGGGACGATCGCAGATCAGGTGGCGGCGAGCCTGCTCAATCTTATGTTATCTGAACGCCTCAGGGAGGCCAGGGAAATGGAGGCCTTCCAGACCATGTCGGCATTCTTTGTCCATGATCTCAAGAACCTCGCATCGAAACTTTCCCTGACCATGCAGAACCTGCCTAACCATTTTGACAATCCTGAATTTCGAAAGGACGCGCTTCAGACAATGTCTCAAAGCCTGGACAAGATTAATTTGATGAGCAGCCGCCTGACGTCGCTGAGTCAAAAGCTTGAGTTAAATTTAGTCGATACCGATATAAATGAAGTTGTAACAACTACGCTTTCGGGACTGGACGGATCTCTCAGGGAAAAACTGATCCAGGAACTCGGGACGGTACCGAAAGTCGCCATTGATTCCGAGCAGATGCAGAATGTCCTTCTCAATCTTATCCTCAATGCCCATGAGGCAGCCGGTAATACGGGCGAAATTGTGATAGCCACAGGGCAAAAAGACAGTTGGGCATTCCTGTCTGTAAAGGACAGCGGCTGTGGTATGTCAAGAGAATTTATCGAAAAATCACTTTTTCACCCGTTTCAAACGACAAAGAATAAGGGCATGGGCATCGGCCTCTACCACAGCAAAACGATTGTCGAAGCCCACAAAGGAAAAATTGAAGTCGAAAGCGAGGAAGGAAAAGGGAGCGTGTTTCGGGTGTTGTTGCCGGTAAAGACATAGGATCAAGGTGCAAGGGGCAAGGTTCAAGGTTCAAGGGGAAAAGAGAGCAACGAGCAACGAGCAATGAGGACTGAGGACTGAGAGAGGGACAAAGGTGCAAGGAAAAAACAATTTTGAATTTTAAATTTTGAATTAAAAGAAGGAGCATGAACGAAACCTAACAAAATATTCTTTCACTTGACACTCAACACTCAACATTTTACACTCAGCGCTAAATAATCGCTGACCACTAACCACTATGATCACTATGGAAAAACAAAAACTTTTAATCGTCGATGATGACGCGGATCTTCGGACGCAGATGAAATGGGCCCTCACCGGGGACTACGAGGTGCTTCTGGCTGAAGACCGGCCAAATGCCATGGATGTTGTCAGCAAAGAGAAGCCCGCTGTTATAACCCTGGATCTTGGCCTGCCGCCCCACCCTGCCGGTGTTGAAGAAGGTTTCACCGCGCTGGCCGATATACTTACCGGTTATCCGCAAACCAAGGTAATCATCATAACGGGCCGTGGAGAGAAAGAGCATGCCCTTCGTGCCGTCGGGCAGGGGGCATATGATTTCTTTTACAAACCGATCGATATCGATGAGCTCAAGGTCATTCTTCACCGTGCCTTTCATCTCTCCCAGCTTGAACGTGAACACAATGAATTACAGCGTCGCCTGAGCGGTGATACATTCGAAGGCATGCTGGGTACAAGCGAAAAGATGCAGGCTGTTTTCGCCATGATCCGAAAGGTGTCAACGGCGGACGTACCTGTTTTAATCGAGGGAGAAAGCGGAACAGGCAAGGAGCTTGTCGCGCATGCCATCCATCAACTGAGCCCGCGGAAAGATGGCCCATTCGTTGTCATTAATTGCGGGGCTATTCCTGAAAATCTCCTTGAAAGTGAACTCTTTGGACATGAAAAAGGCGCCTTCACCGGTGCCCACATTCAGAGAAAAGGCCGTTTTGAGCTTGCCGACGGTGGAACCCTGTTTCTTGACGAGATAGGTGAACTTTCCCTGCCGCTTCAGGTAAAGCTGCTCCGCTTCCTGGAGGAACAGGTCATTGAACGGATAGGAGGGAGGAAAGGAATCAAGGTTGATGTCCGTGTCATTGCCGCCACGAATAAAAACCTTAAAGAAGCTATGAAGGATGGAAGTTTTCGGGAGGATCTCTACTTTCGTCTCGGCGTTGTCTTCATATCGCTCCCTCCCCTCCGTGAGCGAGAAGGCGACATTATACTACTGGCAAAGTCCTTCCTGAACCGTTACGCGGAAGAAAACAGAAAAAAGCTGACAGGATTCACCAAAGACGCCATCGCCGCGATTGAAAGATATGAATGGACCGGCAATGTACGCGAGCTCGAGAATCGCATCAAGCGCGCCGTCATCATGGCCGAGGGCAAGAAGCTCAATCCCGCGGATCTCGAGATGGGAGTCCCCAAACCGAAATACGACGACATGGACCTCAAAGAAGCCCGCGACACCCTGGAAAAAGAACTCATCAAAAAAGCGTTGTTACGGAATCAGGGCAATATAACCAAAGCCGCCCAAGAACTCAAAGTAAGCCGCCCCACCCTCTACGACCTCATGGAAAAAGCCGGAATTTCAAACGGATAATCACCTTTTACCTTGCACCTTTGTTTTTTACCTTGTTCCTTGAACCTTGAACCTTTATCCTTTGTTTTTAATTCAAAATTAAGCCTTCGGTGAGCTCAGTCGAACCGAATTCAAAATTCAAAATTGTATTTATATCCTTGCTCCTTGAACCTTTGTATTTGCCCTGTCCGCGTTAATCGTAAACATTTTTCCGGTCACCGATTTTTAAAATGGAAACGGTCTCGTTTTCGTGATCTAACGTATAAATAATCCTTACATTTCCGATCCTGTAACGAAAAAATCCCTTAAATATTCCTCTCAAAGGCTTTCCGAGAGATACCGGATTTTGAGGTAAGTATTCCTTCACCCGCTGGAGAATCTTTTTTTGTGTTTTTTTATCCAGACTTTTTAGATCCTCCAAGGCATCTTCATGCCACCTGACCTTATAACTCAAGGGCTTTCTCCGCTTCTTCCGTAGAATAGTATTTCGCGTTTTTATCGTTTAACCTCTCAAGAGCCAGGTAAGCGTCCTCATATTCCTCCAGGTGCTTCATGATAATTTGTTTAACGTAGAAGCTTTTAGGCCTGTTTGTTTTTGCAGAAAGAAATTCAAGTCTTTCCGCGATGTCTTCCGGCAACCTTATGTTTAAAACTTTGGACATCTGACATCCTCCTCATTAGTAGCATATAGATTACTTGTATTACACTATCACGAAACCGTCAATTTAAATTCCTTATTCTTTGTAGTTTAATTCAAAATTCATAACTCAAAATTAAAAATTGTATTTACGTCCTTGCCCCTTCGTCCTTGTCCTCAATTCAAAATTGTCTTTATATCCTTGGACCTTGTCCCTTGAACCTTGAACCTTGAACCTTGTTCCTTAGTCCTATGTCCTTAATTCAAAATTAAGAATTAAAAATTCAAAATTGTCTTCATATCCTTGCTCCTTTTACCTTGAACCTTGAACCTTCGTCCTTCTGTCGACATTCTTTACAAATCCGACTTCCCCATATTTTAGCGATAACCAATTGTTATTACGCACTTATTCCTCAACATTTCCTGATTAAACACTCATACCCCTCAAATATCGTCGAAATCCTTTACGATTTTACACGAACAAAGGAATCAACAGCCATCCCTCGTATAATAAAATAACAGATAACACAAATTATTACATTAATGATACTAAGCCGTTATGCTGATTACTGATCCAGCATTCCCAAATATCCCCCCATGCGGCACACTCCTTGCTTAATAATTCAACAGCATAAGAAAATTATAAAGTTTTGATATAAGGAGGAAAGAAAAATGAAAGCGAGAAAATTGATACTCATAATATTTGTTGCTCTTGTTGGGATGATATTTTCCGTCTCCGCTGTTCATTCATATCCAGTAAATGTTGGTGATACAATTTATCTTGGTAATGGACCAGGTAACACAGGTGGCGGTGAGTTTACAGTTGGGAAATTCATTGGTGAGGATCTTTTCCGTACTTTTTGCATGGAATCGAATGAGTTTTTTTACTATAACAATCCCTATATAGTAGGTGATATTTCTACAGAGGCCAGGAATGGGGGTTCTGGTGGTCCCTCACCAGATCCGTTAGATGAAAAAACCGCATATTTATTCTATCACTTTACGATTGGCGACCTTTCAGGCTATGATTATGGTGCTGGGCGTGCAGGTAGCGCAGATGATTTGCAAAGGGCAATCTGGTTTATTGAGCAAGAAAACAGCGGTGTTTATAATTATTTTGTCACTTTGGCAGAAAATGAAATTAGCGGGGGTAATTGGTCAGGCTTAGGAAACGTTCGAGTGATCAACCTGACAGATGCAAGCGGCAATCTCAAACAAGATCAATTGATCTTAATCCCCGAACCAACCACGATGCTCCTTCTCGGTTTCGGCCTCCTGGGACTTGGACTTGCAAGGAGAAAAAGCTAAATAGTTAATTGGGTTAATTGAGTTTATGGACAACGCCTGCCGGAAATATCCGGCGGGCGTTTTTCGTTTACCACTAATTCAAAATTAAACATCCACGGACAAACGATACTGAAACAAGTTCAGCACATGGTTTGTCTTCGGTGAACTCAGCCGAACCGTCCATGCCACCCACCAGTAATTCAAAATTAGTTTTTACCTTGATCCTTGATCCTTGAACCTCTTCTTTATATGTCGAAATCTTTTACAAGTCCAAACAATCCTCTATCCTGTTGTTACTATTGACTATTTGTCCTTACACGAGCATTTAACACCAATTATCCCTCAAAAATCGTCGGTTTCCTTTACAATTTCGGCACAAAAGATAAATACCAATAAGACCTTTTGCTATTACCTGTAAAAAATTAATACAATAAATATTAATCACTTACGAGTGATTCTGTACAAGAATTAAAGGACAAAAGAGATCTGGCATGACACTTGCTAATTATGAAGACAAAAATACATAATGAAATTAAAATAAATTATATGTAGTTGAGCAAAGGAGGTTCAAAGTGAAAAAGGTATTGCTTTCTATTTGTGCGGTAATGTTGGTTTTGGGTTCGTTTGGCATGGCTGGGGCTACAACTTATACTTTCACTCCAACACCTGCGGATCTTTATGATTTAGATCACTACAAGTATTACACTTGGGGAATAGATTGGGAATACCCTGTTGGCGAAACAATAAAAGAAGCTTCAATAACCTTTCATAATATATATGATTGGACTGTTGAAGACGATATTTTGTATGTTCATCTGTTAAATAGTGTTGGCGTTGGCGTGACAATTGGAACAGATAATCAGGGTGTTGGTGATTATTTTTCGGGAGAAGGCACACTTCTGGGTACATGGACAGATCCTAATGGTGGCTATCAGTATAAGACAGATGTCACATTTGATATAGATTCTGCATACTTTTCATGGCTATCAGATGGTAACTTTGGTTTCGGTATCGACCCGGACTGTCATTATTACAATGATGAAGTATATGTAACCATAATCACTCCCGAACCCATGACCATGCTGCTCCTCGGTTTCGGTCTCCTGGGGCTTGGTCTTGCGAGGAGAAAGAGTTGATAAGTTAATTGGGTTACTTGGGTTCTTTGGGTTACTTGAGTTGCTTGGGTTTGTTGAGTTAATTGGGTTTATGAACAGCGCCTGCCGGTCAATTTCGGTGGGCGTTTTAATTTAACATTAGCCTTTGTTTAATTCAAAATTAAGAATTAAAAATTGGCATTTTTCTTTTTCCTTGATCCTTGTTCCTTGAACCTTCGTTTTTTACCTTGTTCCTTGTACCTTGAACCTTTTTCCTTGATCCTTTATTCTTCTGGTGACGAAAAGCAATGAAAAAGATCCTTTCAATAGCAACAATAATCCTGACACTTCCACTATCTTCGGCGATTGCCGATGACGGTATTGCTGTGCCCGAACCGAGTACAATTCTGCTCCTTGGTGCGGCTATTGTAGGATTGGGAATTTTCTTGTTCTGGAGATCCAAAAAAGGAAAGTAATTCAAAATTAAGAATTCAAAATTCAAAATTGCCTTTATATTCTTGTTCCTTTTATTTCCCCAAATACTTCACACCATAAACCAGGGGTGTGATGGCCCATCGTGTCATTATTCTCAGTGTTTCATGCTTTCTTATGTAATCAGCTATTGGCGGTGATGTTTTGTAATACAGTTTGACAAAAGCCTTTCCAGCAGGATTTGTAAGAAGATGGTTGTCTCTGAATTTTCTTAAGACCATTACCTCTGGTTCAATATAGCTGCCGTATGCGGCAGTTGCAATGAAACAACCTCCTCCACCGCCTCCGCCGCCGCCGCCATCACTGCCACTACTATCATCCACAGTGCCATTTGCCGGAACGGTATAGGTAATTTCGCCTGAATAGGCGCTTTCATCGCCTGAAGTATCGTATGCCGTTGCAGCTATGAAATATGTTTCTCCCTCTTCAAGACCTGAAATAGTGCAGCTTGTATAACTGCCGATATCGATAACATTCGAATAAGCTCCGCTTTCGAAACCATAGTATACTTTGTAACCCGCGATATCCGATTCGGGATTCTGGTCCCACGCCAGGGTTATTTCTGCGGCATGTGCGTTTTGAATGGTAACCGGGGAAATGAAAAAGAAGGCCATAAAAGCCGTAAGGCTCAAAACAAGAAGGACATAAAATCTTTTTGCGTTGTTTTTTATGGGGAAAGGCATTAAATTCCTGTATTGAATTTTGAATTTCTGTGGCGATACGATACAAGAGCAATTCTCATGCCAAAAGGACAACTTGCTAACATCACTTAGCTATAACAGGAAGATGCATTGGATTGGTGTATGGTTTTACCTGCAATGACAGATTGAAGGATGTTCTAAGTTGCAATGGTTACAAGATCTCTGGCTGATTTAATAAGCAGGCGCACAGTCGTATGCTATCGCATACATTTTTGATAAAAACAAGACGAAAAAATTACTGGATTCCCGCTCCCCGATCGGAGTCGAGGACAAGCTTCGCGGGAATGACAAATTGGCAAGTTTTTGACTTTTTACAAATGTATCAAAATTAAACATCCACGGACAAACGAGTTTGTCCATGCCACCCACCTTGTTCCTTAATTCAAAATTAAGAATTCAAAATTCAAAATTGTTTTTATATCCTTGTTCCTTGAACCTTGTTCCTTGTTCCTTTTATTTCCCCAAATACTTTACACCATAAACCAGGGGTGTGAGGGCCCATCTGGTCAGTGTTCTCAGTGTTTCATGTTTTGCAATGTAACCAGCTATTGGGGGAGATGTCCTGTAATAGAATCTGACAAAAGCCTTGCCTGGATCGTTTGTGAGAAGATATTTGTCCCGGAATTCCCTCAACACCATTACATCAGGTTCTATATAGCTTCCATACGCTGCAGTGGCAATGAAACAACCGCCTCCGCCGCCTGAATCATCTTCACCCGCGGCCGGAGCCGGTGATGAGGGCTCGGCGCCAAGTGCAAAAGGATCGACAATAACTCCATTAACAACACCATCCTCATCGCCTGCCCCACCGTCAACCAGGGTAATTTGAACCTCGGTTCGCTCGGTGTTAAATTCAGCAAAGTTGCTGTAGTCAGTCCAGCTTTTGGTAGAACGGTTATAATGATAAAGCTTATATCCGTCGGGTGCCGGTGCGGGCAGATAATATTTGACACTGGCCGTTGAACCATGAGTATGTACCTTGATTTTCATATCGATCAGGTCATACTTTATGTTTTTCGGCTTATTTGAATCGTCCGATATGGTAGATGGATCGACGGTATAGAGGCTTACATAATTACCGCCATCCTCTTCTTTAACACCAACAGGTTCGCCTGTGGATGAAGTCGTGGTAAGGACATTTTCCGCGAAATCGGTTATCCCATTGTCATCAATTTTTATAGACACCGTATCATTTGATTCGAGCCCTCCGCTATCTTTAACAGTAAGTTGAAAAGTCAGCGTTGTTCCTTCGAGACCGACCGGTATTGTAACAAAGGTCGGCTGGACGGCTGCCGGATCAGACAGCGTCACTGTGGCACCATCTGTCTGCGTCCACGTATATGATGCGATCCCGTCATCAGTATCTGATGAGTTCGATCCATTCAGAGTTACAGTTGTACCCTCATTCACAGTCTGGTCGGGGCCGGCATTGGCCACAGGGGGTTCATTATCCCATGTGACATTAACAATACAGGTGTCTGTTGACTGCAAGCCGCCGTTGTCCGTGACAGTCAGTTGGAATGTGAGAGATGTTCCACCCGTTCCCACATCAGGGGCTGTAAATGTCGGACTTTCCGCCGTTGCACCGGACAGCGTCACAGATGTGCCGCCTGTCTGTGTCCACTGGTAAGACGCGATCTCGCCATCCGCATCGTCAGAGTTAGAACCATTAAGGGTTACTGTTGTACCTTCACTCACTGTCTGATCGGATCCTGCATTAGCCACAGGAGGGCTATTATTCAAGGCAACATTGACAATACAGGAATCTGTTGATTGCAAACCGCCGTTGTCCATAACAGTCAGCTGGAATGTGAGAGATGTTCCACCCGTTCCTGCATCAGGGGCTGTAAATGTCGGACTTACCGCCGCCGCGCTGGACAGCGTCACAGATGTACCGCCTGTCTGTGTCCACTGGTAAGATGCGATCCCGTCATCAGTATCGGATGAATTTGAGCCGTTCAGTGTGACGGTGACACCCTCACTCACCGTCTGGTCGGATCCTGCATTAGCTGTAGGTGATTCATTGTCCCAGGTAACATTGACAATACAGGAATCTGTTGATTGCAAACCGCCGTTGTCCGTAACAGTCAACTGGAATGTGAGAGATGTTCCACCCGTTCCTACATCAGGGGCCGTAAATGTCGGACTTACCGCCGTTGCACTGGACAGCGTCACAGATGTACCGCCTGTCTGTGTCCACTGGTAAGATGCGATCCCGTCATCAGTATCTGATGAATTTGAGCCGTTCAGTGTGACGGTGGCACCCTCATTGACCGTCTGGTCAGGGCCTGCATTAGCCGTGGGTGGATCGTTTTCTTCCGGAATAGTATAACTTATTTCATCTGAATAACCACTTTCGGCCTCGGAAGTGTATGCCGTTACAACAAAATAATAGGTTACCCCTATTTCAAGACCTGAAATAACGCAACTCGTATAATTGCCCACATCGACAGTAGTCGAATAACTCCCGCTTGATTGACCATAGTATATTTTATAGCCTGTAACATCCGACTCAGGATTTTGATCCCATGCAAGAGTTATTTCCGCGGCTTGTGCGTTCTGTGTAGAAAAAGGGAAAATTATGAGACAGGCCGAAAATATTATCAGGCCAAAAATGAATAGAAATGAAAATCTCTTTCCTGCATCCTTTTTTTGTGAGAGCGTCTTTAACATGACAACATCTCCTTACTGAATTTTGCTAGCCTAGCGAATTTCAGCACCGGAGATGCTAACTTCGCCTGGCAACCCTGCTACCGTCTCCTGAATTTTTCAGGTCTTAGGCCAGTGGCTTTGCGTCCCACCCTTTCGGTGTGGTTTGCCTTTTTCAGGTTATTTTCTTTGTTAAATATATCGGCAGAAACTGCCTTTTGTTTTTTTACCTCCAACAACCGCCCTCACCCTAACCCTCTCCCGCCAGGGGAGAGGGAATTATAAACGCCAGAGGAGAGGGAATTATGAGCTTTTGGTTAATTCATACTAAATAATAATTGAGGGAGCAATGAAGGGAGTCATACTGTAAGAGTGAAACAAGTCACACTATGGAGAAAGGAGCAAGGTACAAGGTCCAAGGATCAAGGATATAAAGACAAAGGACCAAGGTGAAAGGTAAAAAACGAAGGTTCAAGGAACAAGGAACAAGGAACAAGGATCAAGGTTCAAGGATCAAGGATATAAAGACAATTTTGAATTCTTAATTTTGAATTTTGAATTAAACTGCAAAGAACAAAGAATGATGGACTCGTAAAAAGTTTGTCATTCCCGCGAAACCTGTCCTCGACTCCGATCGGGGAGCGGGAATCCATAAATAGATAGGCATTTGAAAAAACTGGATTCCCGTTTTCACGGGAATGACGAGATTGTGCATATTTCGATTTTTTACGAACGCATCAGTTTTGAACTGCTGGACAGGATAAACATGACGAGAATGATTGATAATATGAAAATCAGGAAAACCATAATTGATGCAATTGCCAGTCCAAAATGAAGTGCCGCATAACTGAAAGCTACCAGGGGTATAAGGCTGAATGCAACCACAGCCTTCAATATATTATGTTTTTCGATGAAAAGCGCCATCCGCGGTGAATACTTATAATAGGTTCTGGCAATCATACGCCCGGGGGCACAGCTAACAAGATAAACATCCCTGAAATCCTTAAGGATACTGACATGCCTCTCAAGAGGTGAACCATACGCCGCCGTGGCAATAAAGCAACTGCCGCCAGAAGATTCATCTGTACTCGTACTGGCACCCGTGTAGGTGGAGTCACCGGAGGCAATTCCACCCGGATCTACTATAATTCCATTTGCCACGCCGTCACTATCCCCATAACCGCCATCCTTGAGTTCCAGAATGACAGATTGTCCGTCATCGTTGAAAGTGGTATGCTCTGAATAGTTGTACCAACCGTTGATTGTGTCGTATTTAAAGAAGTTGTCGGACTCAAAAATTCCTACGGAAAAATAGACTCTCACGCTAACTGTGGCTCCAGGCTGATTCACGCGCAACCGATAGGAAAAGAGACCAAAAGTGATATCGTCCGGCCTGTTGACTGTATCAGAAATGTCTGCCGGATCTATCACATCCAGTGCTTCAATCGAACTTATGGAATCCGAAATCTTCTCGACACCGATATTTACCAGACCATCTGTTGCCCGCACACATTTGATATTTTCGGGCTCGTAGATGTCGGGGGTGCCATTGAGATTGAAATCGACAGTGGCATCCACTTCCCAGGCATCCGGAACTCCATCTGAGTTAAGATCCTCGAGAAAGAACGTCGTCGTGAACTCAGCAGGGTTTGACCAGTCTGAAACCGCAGAATAGACATCATAGAATCGGACGCGTACATAATAGGGGTGGTTCGGCTTCAGTACCGTATGGGGCACGGGCAGCATCGTCAGATGGCTGTCGCTGGTGATATCAAGAACAAGGGTGGAAAAGTCGTCTTCTTCACTGATTTGCCACCGACTCTGGCTGTGAGAATCTCCATCGGGATCTGTGAAGGTTCCCGTGGTGACACTCATCGGCACTTCAACCTCGGCCTGGCCATCATAAGGATACGCAACGGCCGGCGTGTCCGGAGGCAGATTCGACGGCGGAATGTTCTTTATTGTTACCACCTTTGTTGCCGTCTCGGTTACCGCATTGTGCGTATAACTGGCTCCAACAGTCACGGTTTCGTCGCTTGATACTTCTGACGTCGTCAGCACACCACTGCTGCTGATGGATGAATATGGAGAGTTCTCACTCCAGTCAGTAAAGTTTGTCACCGTTTGGGTACTTCCGTCGCTGAAGAGCGCTGTGGCCGTGTAGCTTCCGCTGTTATTTTCGATAACCGAATCATCACCGCTGATGGAAAGGCCGATGAGTGTTGAGGACGATACAAACTGATAAGTTACTTCGTTTGAATAGCCGCTTTCATCGCCATCAGTGTTGTAAGCAGTGATTACACAGTAGTACGTTTCGCTATCACTCAGGCCATGTAATGTATACAGGGGATTGTCCGGGTCGCTTAAATCATCGAGAGGTATTGTTATCGGCGAGCTACCTTCGGCGGCTCCTGTACCATTGTATGGGGCACCGGAAGAACCTGTTTTATAATACACTTTGTAACCGTCAAGATCTGATTCCGTATTCGAATTCCAGGCCAGATTAACATCCGCGGCAAAGGGACTTTGCGCGGGGGAGAAGAACAGGGCAAGGATAAGTATAATAATAAAACACAGGACAGATATGATAGAGAGAGAATATAGCCTTTCTCTTTTAGATCCTGATGAAGTATAGGTGGTCTTCATTTAGATCCCCCTTTTTGAGACCTTTGCAAAACACTCCCTTTTGCCCAATTTCTGCGTCAGACTCAAATTTTAATCTTCGAAATACTCAATGTATTCCTCTGGTTAAAATTTTCGCCTTCCTTGAACTTGAACAAAATTGAACATTCTGCAAAGGTCTCCTGAGATGTTTCCCGTTCCATGTTCCTGGCGTTTTGCCTTCAGCTCGATCGTTCGACATTCAGCGCCGCATAGATTTTGTTGAGATTCGGGAGGGAGCCGATAATTGGAAGCCCTACATACCGGGCAACCTGGCGCTCGGATTTGAACGAGGGATCAGTCCATTCGAGGAAGCCCAAAAATGCCAGTACGGCGATCAAGGAAAAGATGCAGATCATTACGAAGGACAAAGAACGTTCAGGTCGCCAGAATGCACGATGCTCATCGATTTCCATACCGCCCATCAACACCGGAACCTGACTCTCGGGACCTCGAATCTTGCTCAGCGCAAGCCCTTCCTCGGTCTTACGAATCAACCGCAGTGAATAATAACCGACCAGTGATCGTCCAATCTTTTCGTCTTTGCCATAATATGTAATTTGCGCGATTCCTTCAGCCGGCATCGTCAGAGATATACTGGTCCTGATTGTTTCCAGGAGCACGCGAAACTGACGATCCGCCCGATACACGGCACTGCCCGCGTAGAGGTTAGTGTATAATTGCCTGACGGCAAATGTGTTCTGGAAGAAAACATCCGGCCGGGAAACGATTTCCCCCATTGGCTTAACACTCATTGCATTTGAGGCCAATGCCACAGGAGAGTCCTTCGTAATGGAAATTTTCTGTTTAACTGAGAAGCGGTCAAAATGAACAGCTGATATAAGAAGATAAATCAACGGGGGAAGAAGAATGAGCAACAGCCAGATGCGTCGTTTTGATAACCCGTGAAGATATCGCTTTGCGTTAAAATGCATTATTCCTCCTTTCCGGAACCAGAAGGTGGAGTGGTTCATTTAAATCATAGGATTTTTCCATTGATTTACGATTACACCGAGAACATTTGCCCCCGCCGTTTCGAGCGAAACACGAGCGCGCTTCACCTGTTGGCGCGGCGTCGCATTGGCCAGAACCACTAAAGCCACTCCGTCGGCAGCTTTTGAAATAGTAAGAGGGTCCATCATGCGACGATTTATCGGGAACAGAGAGGATGTATCGACGACCACAAAATCATAGGCCTGACGCGCCTGCCTTACTATCTCTGCCCCCAGCATATACTCATATCCATCCGTATCAGCCTCGTCCCGGGTGTCCTTCCTCGCCGTCAGAATATCAAGATTATCTATGCCTGATGATTGCACCAGGCCTGCAATGGATTTTTCCCGTCTGAATTTATCGTCGTCAAATGTCAGGTCTAGCCCAAACCGGCTATGCAAGGCCGGGGCATACCAGTTAAGGTCAACTGCCAGCACATGTTTTTTGTCATGGTAAGCCGCGACCGCGGCAAGTCCGGCAACCATGGTGGTTTTGCCCTCACCCGGCGCCCCACTGGTTACGACCAGACATGCAGGATTTGACTTCAGCAAGGAGTGCTCAATCACAGAATAGATTCTCTTCATCTCGGTGATTTGAGCAAGCACCTTTATTTCCTTTTCGAATGATGGATTCATGATAGATTCCCCCCTTTTTTAACCCAGAATCCTTGAATCGGAAAGTTATTATATAACTATTTTATATACATAACAAGAAGTATTTGTAGGGGCCGATGCCCTCATCGGCCCGCCGTTCGACAGGTACATCCTGAGCCAAGTCGAGGGGCTCACGGTGATATCGGCCCGTTCGGGGAACGGGCCCTACTGTCGTGTCAAGTCTCGAGTGTCATTGCGAGCGAAGCGAAGCAATCTCCTGCTACTGGGAGCTAACTTGGCATAATCCAAGAGATTGCCACGGCCTTCGGCCTCGCAATGACGAAGGCTTGTGCGTCATTGCAAGCTTGCCACGACACTACAAGGAAATAAAAAAAGGCCGGAAGTTGTTATTTCCGGCCTTTTGATTTTATTGTTTTATTCGGT
>CAZGAK010000027.1:0-29147 GCA_964523565.1 uncultured Syntrophaceae bacterium
TTTCGGCCTCGCCGCCTTCCCCTAAAAAGTTTCGCTCGCCCTCGCGACGAAGCTATTCTCGGATAGCCTCCTGGTACTCACAATCTGAAGTTGCACTACCTCGAATGCAGGAAGATCGCTGAAAGGTTTGATAACGGAGTGATCATTTTTTAAGAAGCCACTACATCTTTCAGTAAGGACTTTTGAAAATGTTTTTTAATATACGTTTTATCGTGAAACAAGCGTTTAATGCTTACAGTCAGCCATTCCTCATCTATTTCTAAAATCGCATACGTCAAAGGACATCCCCTCTCTTCATCATTACTCATATGGCCAGGATTAACAAAGATCATACCGTTTTTATGTTTCACTTCCGCCAAATGTGTATGTCCGTACAGAAAAATATCTGCTTTACCAGTGAAAATGATATTTTCAGGTTTCAGGTCATCGTATGAATCATTGTAATGAGATTCGGGAGTATGACTCAAAAAAAGTTTCCAACCGGCGATATCAACAAATTTTCTGTTGTTTACACTCGGATTTTGATAATAAAGGTGATCCCATGTACCCGGTACCTTAATAAGCTCATATCCATGCTCCTCTATAATTAAAGCATCGCTGTAATAATCGCCCAAATGGATAATTTTATCTATGTCGTTTTCTTCGAGATAATCCAACACCCATTTTGTAGCAATAGCATCTTCATGAGTATCGGAAATAACCATAATTTTACTTCGCATGTACAGACCTTCCGTTGGTAAGAATTTAATTTAAATAACCGGTAAAATGAAAATAATTCTTTTCTGCCTGTGCATTGTTCATGCAGCAGCTACATATAGAAAGGATTTTCCTGTGTCAAGATATATTGGGGAAAATGGGGTTAGTGGTTCAATCCTTCAATTATCGCCTGTTTGTCGTTTTCCATTGGAGGGGGAAAGGTACCGCGGGTGAACATTCACTATCGGTTACGGTCCTGTAATCTCTATGAATCTTCCTGAGGCGGAACCCGCTTTCCCAGCAGAACAACACGACTGCGACTTATCTGGGGGCTATCGATTACTTCAAAGCCATTCTGCTCGGCAAGGGAAATAGATATCTCAAAATCCTTTTCTGATACATGCCCCCTTGGTTCTACTACCAGAAATTTTCCATCTTGCTTTATCGTTTCATATATCTCAGAAAAAAAAGCGGAAGCATCAGGAACTTCGTGCACAACGGCAGCCGCAAGAACAAAATCGATTTTTTCTTTAAGGTCATTCAAATCAAGAGAATTGTGACGACATATACGAGTTTCAATTCTGTCGGACATTTTTGCTTTCTGTGCACGTTTTTCAAGTGCCTCAATCATCTTTTCCTGCACATCCACACATATGACTTTCCCGTTCGAACCGACCATCTTTGCAAGGGGTAAACTGAAGAAACCCATTGCACAGCCAATATCCAGAACATTCATGCCTTCCTTGACGTATGGGCTTAGCATCTTTTGGGGATCCTGAAATAAATTTCTCACCGGACTGGCAAGAAGATAACCGACCCAGACAGGGCACACTTTTTCAGCCATTCATTTCTCCAATAATCATCGCTTCTGGTGACAAGATTCTGGTGACGCCTTACCTGTTTCTATTCGGTAGAAACAGGTAAGGCGTTCACGAAATTCTCCTGCAAGGAATGAAGGTGTCATTATCTTTTTTAGGATCAGATTTAGTCTTTATAGAATTTTTTCCCGAACAGTTTTTCACTAAGTCCGATCAGATCCGCCCACTTCAGTGGTCCCCCCTTGTCGGATGGAAACCCGGTAGCCCATATCATCCCCACATCGATCATCCGGGGGTCGCCGACAACTTCTCTATCAAGAAGATCGCGGGCCACTTTCACCATGGCCTCCAGAAGGCCCGTCTGAATTTCCTCTTCCGTTCTTTCTCTGGGTTCTTTCTTTGCAATTAGTGAAAGGACTTCGGGATCGACGCTTCCATCTTTCAGGAAAAAACCTTTTCCCGACTTCTTCAAGCCGAGACGACCATCCTCAATTATATTTTTGAGGGTAGGTTGTTCCATTCCCATTCCGACAAAGATCTTATAAGGAACATCTATTCCCACCTCATCGGTTAATCTGATCGGTCCTACGGGCATGCCGAATGCCGTTAACGCGCCATCAACTTTTTCTATGGCGTTTCCTTCCTCTATATATTGCAGAGCGTGGAGCAGGTAGGGGAATAACATTGCATTAACGACGAATCCCGGATTGTCCCTGCAGACAATAGGTCGTTTTTTTATCAACGCAGTAAAATTAAGGAGATTGTCGATCGTTTCCTGACTGGTTTTTTCTCCCCGAATGACTTCAACAAGTTGCATCATCCAGACGGGTGAGAAAAAATGGAGCCCGCCGAATCGATCGGGATTGGTAACATATTGCGACATAGCGTCGATTGGCAGGGAAGATGTATTGCTAACAATCAGGCAATCGGCCGCCACCACATCGCAGAGTTTCTTATAAACCTGTTCCTTTACCTTGATGTCTTCGAAAACAGCTTCAACAACAATGTCGACATCCTTAAAATCATCACCGTATTCCGAGGTGACGGTCAATAAGTTCATCAGGTCATCCACGGGGGTTTTAAGCCTTTTCTTTTCCGCCATGCCGTCAAATATCTTTTTCACAAATGCTTTCCCCGGTTCGAGAGCTTCAGGTATGTCTTTTACAACCACGGGAATCTGCATATTCCTCAGTATGTCAATTACGATACCGCGGCCCATAGTCCCGAAACCGAGGACAGCGGCCTTTTTTAGGGGTTTCGGTTCAAATCCCCTGGTCATCATTTTCTTCGGTTTGTCTGTAAGATTTTTCAGAAAGAATGTGTTGATGCTACCCTTTGCTTCATCGGAAAGGATGGAATCAATAAAGTACTCCCCTTCAAGTTTCAGACCTTCTTCTAATGAAAGTTTCAGACCATCCTGAACGCTCGTAATGCAGAGCATAAGTCCCGGAAGTTCACGTCCCCTTGTTTTTTTGAGAACTTTTTGTCGTGCCTGTTCCGCTACATTATCTATATCGGAGAAGTCATATTCCGGTCTTTTTAATTGGGCTTTTCCTGAGATAATTTCCTTAAGAAATGTTTTGGCCTCTTCGAGAAGGCCGCCATCGGGGGGAACAAACCTGTCAACCATCCCGATTTGATAAGCCTTTTCTGCATTAAGAAAATTACAGTCGAGCATAAGATCGATAGCGGGGTATCCGATCAGGCGAGGGAGTCTTTGAGAACCGCCTGCTCCCGGAAAGAGACCTACATTGCATTCGGGAAGGCCAAGCATTGTTGTCTTTGAATCCTTAGCTATCCTTGCTGTGCATGCGAGGGTTAACTCTAATCCGCCTCCAACACAAAAGCCCTGAATGGCTGCCATGGTGGGAATTTTCAGTGCACTGATCTCGTCGAAGGCATTGCGAAAGTAGCTTATAGCCTTTCCCGTCTCTTCTCTCGTTTTCAGCAGGGTGAACAATTTTAAGTCGGCGCCTGCGAAAAAGGCATTTGGTTTTCCTGAAATAAAAATGAGGCCTTTCAGTGTTTCATCTTTTTTCAAGCCTTCAAGCAGTTCAAGAAATTCCATGACCGTGTCTTCAGACCATGTGTTCATTGGACTTCCGATTACATCAAAGGTGATGATACCCAGACCATCTTCCATCTTCACATTAAAAGCTCTTTCAGAACTCACAAGATTCCCTCCTGTTTATACTTTTTTGTGGAGGGAGTATAGAGGCGTGTCTCTTGTGTGTCAATGAGAAAGTGGCCACAGGGTGGGGGGTAAGGTCACCATATGCCAAAGAATCAGTGTCGGTCCCCGATTTCGCGGAAAAATTACCCTTGGCAAAATAGAAAATGTTGGATATGAAGCATGATAACCGTCTGACTGATGTAGCGTAATCGGAAAACATATGTTAGAAAGAATGGTTGTCAGACAGGATCGTAACTAATAAATTCTCATGAAGGGACTCCATGTTATATAGCTCGACATTTATTACCATGGCCTTAGCCAATTTGTTTACCGTATCAAGTTTTGGCGCCTTCTTCCTCTTCCCTCTGTATATTTTAAACCATGGAGGTTCCAGGTCGGATATAGGGATTATTATGGGCATATTTGCCCTTTCCGCCGTCCTCTGTCGTCCCTGGATTTCTAATATGGTAGATCGGATCGGGCGGAAGAAGAGCTACACTATTGGATGCATTATCATAAGCATACTCCCCATTACATACCTGCTTTTTCAGGGAAATCTCTATAACTTCTATCTTCCCCTTCTTTTTGTAAGGGTTTTGCATGGTGTGGGACTGGCTATTTGTTTCACGTCTGCGTTTACCTATATTGCCGATATTGTCCCTCCGGAACGCTTAAATGAAGGAATCGGCATGTTCGGAGTTACGGGTCTTATAGGGATGGCCGTTGGCCCCATCATTGCTGAGATAATAATCAGGAAGTTCGGCTTCTCCGTCTTCTTTCTTGTCGCTGGGGGAATGGGAACCCTTGGACTTTTGCTCCACATTCACCTCCCCGAATCCTATGCGCGCAGCTCACGCGAGTCGTCACAGTCCTTCTTTTCTGTCCTGCTCAGGAGAAAGACTTTAACCGTGGCCTTGCTTGCCCTTCTCTTCGGATTTGGATTGTCAGCGTTTATCGGATTTGCTTCACCCTTTGCCAGGGAGCAGGGCATCGCTTTCATCTCTCTTTACTATATTTCCTATTCCGGAGCCGCAGTATTGACCAGGTTTTTCGGGGGGAGATTTGCGGACAGGATAGGGGAAGACCGGATCATTCCCTATGCGCTAATCCTGACCGGGGGCGGCCTTCTGACTATGGCCCTCCTGGGAGGAAACGTGATTTTGATTCTTTCGGGTTTAATATCAGGCTGTGGGCATGGATTCCTTTTCCCATGCCTGAACGCACTGGCTATACGAGACGAACCTGTCGATATCCGTGGAAAAATCACAGGGATTTTTACAGGTGGGCTTGATGCCGGGGTCTTTGTCGGGTCTGTTATGCTGGGCTACATCGGAGAATGGGCTGGTTTCCGGACACTCTTTTTTGCGGCAGGTCTCGCACTCTTTATCGGATTCGGTGTTTACAGGTTCCGGGTGATGAATGGCAGATGGCTTGTTTCCGGAGAGCAGGTGGCTGCGATTGAGGTTGAAAAATTATAGATTGATAATTTGAGACCTTTGCATAACGTCCCCTTTTCCCATTGTCCCTTGTTTAGCCGTCTTTTCCGTGATATACGTGTCCGAACAATAATCATCGAGCAAAACGTAAGGAAATTACTGTGATCGGGACAATTGTCAATAGTGGAGCCATCATTGCCGGCAGCATGATTGGTATTGCCGGAGGACAGCATTTGTCAGGGCGGATGAGGGCGATAATCATGAATGCCCTCGGGCTTTCCATCGTCGTTGTCGGGCTACATATGGCTCTTACCGGGGAGAATCTCATCGCAACTATCGGATGTGTATTGCTCGGTGCAATCACCGGCGAAGTATTAAAAATAGAAACGTGGATTGAAACACTCGGTGAATTGCTTAAACGGCGGTTTCGATCCGATTCGTCTACGTTTGTTGAGGGGTTTGTGTCAGCCTCAGTCCTGTATCTGACCGGTGTGTTAGTCATAATTGGCCCGATTCAGGACGGAACAGTGGGAGATGCAAGTACACTCTATATAAAGTCACTTCTCGACGGCTTTGCGTCTATGGCCCTCGCATCGACACTTGGTGTTGGTGTCGCTTTTTCAGCCCTCCCGGTCTTCATCATTCAGGGGGCGATTACCCTTCTTGCTGCGTCACTTCTCTTTATCCAGGAACCTCACGTATTAAATGCAGTAACTGCCACGGGCGGGGTTCTCATTCTCGGAATTGGCGTTAACATTCTGGAGATCAAAAAGATACCTGTAGGGAATTTCATTCCGGCGATTTTTTACGCGATCATCTTCGCAATGGTGTGGTAGAGAAAATCTTCGTTACCTTCCGATTTATCCCCGGAACTGCCTAATGTTGGTATTATTTTTAGCTTGACACACAATCAGCGACTCTCCATAATCTTTATAATCGAGCTGATTTTTCAGTCTTGTCAAGTTTGATGGCTTCGTAAAAAGTCAAAAACTCGCTAATCTGTCATTCCCGCGAAAGCGGGAATCCAGCAATTACACGCAGTTATGGATTCCCGATCAGGCCTGTCCTCGGCTCCGATCGGGGATCGGGAATGACAAAACGACAGAATTTCGGACTTTTTACGAAACTGTCAAGTTTTAAAAGTGTAACCTGTTCTGTAACGAAATATTCATAAAAGAAGGAGGAGGTTTAAAATGCAGGCAATATTTACATTGACACCGTCGGAATCCAAGAGATTGATTGGTAAAGCCGTAGCGGCAATGCCCGAAGTGCAGAAGGCAAAAAAAGAAGGGTACCTGATTATAGGCAGGGGATCTACAAACGCCTATGTCGCGGAAGAACTGTTGAACCAGTCAATGGAAAAAGAAAAGTATGTTGCGGGGCAGGTGATTAAAGGGGTTTTATGCGCCCTTCACCAGGGGATAAGAATACAGCCGATTACGTTTCATAAGGACAAAGTTCTGAAAGTAGATCCGGCCACTCTCATTGACAAACTGGGACCGGATGACGTGTTGCTGAAAGGTGCGAATGCCATTGATCATACGGGGAAAGTAGGTGTTGTTATGGCGAGTCCCGTGGGAGGCACAATGGGCCAGTTTTATATGGTAATGAAAGCACAGGGAGCGACAATAATTTATCCAGCCGGACTCGAGAAGTTAATACCTTCAGTAGAATTGGCAGCAAAATTTGGTGGCAGACTGAATTTAGAGAGAAGCATCGGTGCCCGGGTGGGATTCGCCGCCGTTGCCGATGGGAAGGTGGTTACTGAAATACAATGTATACACAATCTGTTCGGTATCAGGGCTGTACACTTCGCGTCGGGAGGTTATGGCGGTGCGGAAGGTTCCGTCACGCTGGTTATCGAAGGCGCAGACGAGGATGTTAACAGGTGCATGGATTTTGTAGAAAGTATCAAGGGTGAGCTGCCACTGCCTGCTGTCAAAGGCCCCTGCAAAACCTGTCCCGTACTCTGCAGCTTCCAGGGGAAGGAAGAGGATGAACTGCCTGCTTATTTGAAATAGGTGGTGGATTTTGTCAGCTTTATGATTCAAAAAGCTTCGCGAAACCCCACTTTTTTCTATTTTTCCAGTTTCCCTGGTGATAGGCGTAGCTTGCCAGCAGGGGCAGGGCAGTTGTTGCCTCGGCGTATACCATCTGTTCAAAGACCGTATCCACCTTTCCCCAGGAACTTGCTTCCCTTAGTGTGGAGCTGGAGCAGGCTCCATCCCTCACGTCGGCAACGGTAATTTGAACGGCGTATTTGTGCATGGGGACGTCCTTACCAAGGATCTCGGCGCAGATTACCGTATCCTGGGTAAAGTTTTTGGGGACGCCTCCCCCGATAATGAGGAGGCCTGTCGTTTCGGCTTCTATCTTGATACGGGTCAGCTCCAGGAAGTCCTTTACCGAATCGATGGAAACATGATTTTCGGGATTATTGTACTGGTGCAGAACCAAGCCGAAACCGGCGCTGCTGTCTGAAAATGCGGGGCAGAAGATGGGCACATCATTTTCATAGGCAGCCTGTACGAGAGAGTCTTTCTTCTTCGCGTTGGTTATCAGATGTTTCCCCATCTCCTTTATAAATTCTCTGGAGGAGTATGGCCTGGGTTCAAGGGAGTCAGCGATTTCGGTAATAGTCCTGTCACATACCTGAAGTTCCTTTTCGTCTATAAATGTGTCGTAGATCCGATCGATGTATAAATTTCGTAATTTCCCGTCATCCACATGAGGAGTGCCCTGATAATGTTTATATCCAAGGGCCTCGAAAAAATCCATGTCGACGATTGTTGCGCCTGTGGCAACGATGGCATCGACCATATTATTTTTTACAAGATCAACATATATCTGCATGCAGCCGGCAGCACTCGTGCTCCCTGCGATTGTTAATATGACGGCGCATTCCTTGTCTTTCAACATCCTGTCATAAATGTCGGATGCCACAGCCAGATCCCGCGCCGAAAAGGACATATCTTTCATGGCGTTTATGATATCAACGGAATTGATCGATTTGATATCGATATGTTTGACTTCTTTTTTCAGATAGTCTTTTTTTCTCATTTTAAAACGCCTCTTTCTTAATTATTTAAAACCGGTTATTACCATTTTTTATAAAAATACGCCAGCCGGCCAAGAGAGAACCTGGAAGCATATCAAGTGCACCCGATGCTTCTGCCACGGGTGTAAATCCGCAATCCCTGCATTTAAATTGCATCGGTCAGCTTGAAGCTCGCAAGAAGGGGTATCTTCTGTCTCAGAACCTTTCTTCGAAAGTAAAAGTCAAGAAGATCAATCCCCCAGCGAATTTATCGTTTCCACGTTTCGTGATTCAGGTATGTTTTTTGGCCGAACTCTTTATTGCCTGTCATGATGCTCATTTATCATAATAGATGATATGAGCAAATGAAAATTTGTATGATGCCACGGGAATATATTATACCCGCTCATGCTTCTATAGCCCTCGGTTGTTTTGGAAAGCCAGGATAAAGTTTTTCTACAAAGTGGCTTCCTTGGCAGACTGATTTATGGTAGGAATTCCATGTTGTCTGTAGTTCCGAAGTTAAATGCCTTATTGAGGGCATAATATGATCCTGAATTGCTTGACAGCTTCGTAAAAAGTCAAAGAAGATGTCATTGCGGTGAGCCGAAGCCCCGAGCGTAGAGAAGGGGGCATGCGAAGTAATCTCCTGCCACCATCAGCCAAGTTGGCATCATCCAGGAGATTGCCACGGCCTTCGGCCTCGCAATGACGAAGACCTGTGCGTCATGGCGAGTTTGACACGACACTATAGCGATGTTCTGTTTTTTGCTTTGAGCTCTTCCGGTTTATCCGGGTTAGGAGAGAATAATGGGAAAAGAGTACGAATATCTTGATGATTACACCGTGGGTGAAAAAATAATATCACCGGCGAGAACAATTACTGAGGCGGACATCATAAATTTTGCTGGTCTCACGGGTGACTGGCATCCTCTGCATACGGATGTGGAATATGCGGCTAAGACCCATTTTAAAGGCAGAATAACTCACGGGATGCTTACCTTAAGTATCGGCATGGCCCTTCCCTTTCGTTTAGGGCCATATTCAAGTTTTCTCCCAAAGTCTTTTATTGCCTTTTACGGTATGGATGAGGTTCGCTTTACGGCCCCAAACAGGATTGGCGATACTATACACTGCGAAGTGGAAATTGTTGAAATAACAGACAAGGGAAAGGACAAGGGCATATTAACAACCCGCAATTTGATTAAAAACCAGCGAGACGAAATACTGGTATCCTTTATCTTGAAGTTATTCTGTGGAAAGAGACCGCGGTAAGGTTTGTCCTCAGATACCTGGTATATTATATGCGTTGAGATTTATGAGGCCTGAAAACTGAATGAATTCGTTGTTGGATAGGGAACGTGCCATTCCATTAGTTCCCTCCTTTCTTCACCCAGGAATGGGATGTAGTGATTCCGTTCCTGAGTGAACAGTTTAAATGTTGATCGGTAACGAAAAAGATAAAAAGTAATCATATATCAAGATCTTGAAATAGTTAAATATTTCAAAATGAAAGGAGATATCAAAATGGCCGTGAAATCGGGCAAGAAAGAGTCGGGCAAGGAAAGGAAAGAAAGGGAGTATAAGGAAAATCGGGAGCACTGGCTGGCGGAAGAGAAAAAGATTTATGATTTGTGGGAAAGGGGCGCCAATCCCGGAGGTCAGAAACAGATCGACCGTTTGGCAAAACAGGGGAAAAAGCCGGTTCGCCAGCTCATAAAGCAATTAATAGATCCGGGCACAAAGTTTTATGAACTTAGCCGGGGAGCCGGTTTCGGAATCGACTATGATGTACTTGATGAGCCGACGATGGATGTGCCCAGCGCGGGATTGGCTACAGGTATGGGCAAAGTACACGGTAATTGGGTAATGGTCATTGCCAATGACAGCCGTGTGAAGGCGGGCGCCTATTACCCGATTAATTGCAAAAAGCATCTTCGCGCCCAGGAAATAGCGGATCGGAGCGGGATTCCCTGTGTTTATATTGCCGATTCGGCAGGTGGTTTTCTGCCAATGCAGGACAGGATATTCCCCGGCAGAAACCAATTCGGGCATTTTTTCTATAACATGTCCAGGATGTCGGCCAAAGGTCTCAAACAATATACCCTCAGCACGGGAGGAAATACGGCTGGTGGAGCCTATATTGTCTATCTTGCCTGTGAATCGATTATGATAGATAAAATGTCCTATTCATTTCTCGCTGGGCCGCCCATGGTCAAGTCAGCGATTGGTGAAGTGGTGAACATGGAAGATCTTGGGGGCGCGAAGGTCCACACCGGCATATCCGGCGGCGCCGATCATCTTGTCCACTCGCAGGATGAGGGCATAGAAAAATTAAGAGAGTTATTGTCCTATGATCCGAAACAGAAGTTGTATATCGAACGGCGTGAGCCAAAAGAGCCGAAGGTTCCCATAGAACGTTTATATGAAGTCTTGCCCGTGGATACGTATAGAGGAATTAATGTTCGGGAAGTTATTCAGTGCATAGCAGATGATAGCCAATTCAGTGAGTACAAGCGTATGTACAATCCCGGCCGGGGTGATAGCATTGTCTGCGGCAAGATTCACCTCAAGGGAATCCCCGTAGGGCTGATAGCAAGTAGCGGCAATGGAGTAATATACGTCGATGCGGCAAGAAAGGCCATTGAATGGGTGGTTCGTTGTTGCACGGAAAAGATACCTATTCTGTATATACAAAACTCACCGGGCTATATGGTCGGGAAGGATGAAGAGTATGCCGGTATTGGCAAATACGGTTCAGGAATGGTGAGGGTCGCCGCGTGTGCGGATGTTCCGAAGATTCAGTGGATAATCGGTCCTGACCATGGCGCCGCGAATTTCGGAATGTGCGGCAGGACATTTGACCCCGATTATATCTTTGGAACCATGCGTGCCAGGACTACGGTGTTGGCCGGTAGAACCGCCGGCAATATCTTGACTTCTCTGGCGCGTGTAAACGCAAAGAAAAGAGGCGAGGAAATGGATGAAAAAGCGGCTGAGGAATATAAGCAAAAGATGATCGATAAATATGACAAAGAAGGCCATCCCTTCTATAATGAGGCCAGACTGTATCAGGATGGAACAATTCCTTTTAAGGATACTCGTGATGTCCTCTCAACGGCCTTTGAAGTTTCTCTCTTGAATCCGATTCCTGAATCTAAATTTGGTAATTTTAAATTCTAACTTTTACCATATTGAGTCCTGACGTTATATATAGAAATATGAGGTAGTTATAGGAGGTAATATATGAAAGACAAGTTTCAGTTGACTTATCCTAAAAAAGTGCGTTTAGCAGACGTTTCCATACGGGAAGGTTTGCAACACGAGGAGCATTTCATTCCTACTGATGCTAAAGTCTACTATGTGGAAGAATCCATTCTTGCAGGGTTTAAGAGACTGGAAATCGCCAACCTCGGCAACCCTGCTTTCATGCCGCAATTTCGGGATGCCGAGGAACTCTTTAAGCGTGTGCGTGACAGCAGGCGTTTGTCCCGCGCCGGCATAAACTTTGATGATATTGAGCTAACCGCTGTTGCCATTCGTGAAAGTGGAGTAGACAGGGCCGTTGCCGGCAGGAAGGAAGGCTGGGGTCCGGATCGTATAGGAATGATGGTTTCTACTGATGAGGAGCACCACTTCGCAAATTCCGGTACAACCCTTCCGGAATATTGGGAAGAAGCGGAAAGATGCATACAGAAATGCCACGATGTCAATATCAGGGTTTTTGGAACGGTCAGCACCATCTGGGGAAGTCCAATTTCAGGACCTACAAGATTCGAAGATGCCCTCGAGTTTACGAGGCGCTGGCTTGCCATAGGGGCTGACGATATTGAACATGCCGACCATGATGGTTCCGCGCCTCCGAATCAGGTCTACCGTTATTTTTCCATGATTCTTGATGATCTTCCCAATACGGATCTTCATGTGGCCCATTTTCATGTGACAAGGGGTTGGGGGCCGGCCAACGTCCTGGCGGCCTTGCATGCAGGGGTTGATATTCATGAAGGCGTGCTGGGCGGTATCGGAGGGCAACCGACTAATTTCATCGATCGCACGCCTGTTAGAGGAACAGGTGAATACTACTATAAAGATCCGAATAGTGTCGGTCTGGTTAGCCTTGAAGATATACTGGTCATGATGGACGAAATGGTCATTGAAACGGGTATTGACGTAGATCGTGTGCTTGCATTGGGGAGAATGTGGGAGAAGACGATTGGCCGTCGCATGAGGTCGGAGTCGATCCTTAACGGCAGGATTCCGAAGGAACCTCGAGAAGAATTTAAACGAAAGGGTCTGGCAGAGAAAAAGGAAAAACGTGGGGAAAAGCCCGGGCAGTTATATCCTGCAAATTGGCCGGAGGAAGTGGTTCTGCCAAGCGAAATAACAGGAAAGAAATAAAGTGAATTAGCAGCATCGCAGAGGTATTTGGGCCGGGAACGTCTCTGAAAAAGATTATAGGTTTTGTTTCCAGTTCAAATTAAGTTCAATTACTCGATAATGGTATATTCGTTTTGAGAGATCTTTACACAGCCAGACTTTGCCACTCTGTGAAAATGAAGAGAGCTTTGCATAACGTCCCCTTTTGCCCAATTTCTGCGTCAGGCTCAAATTTTAATCCTCGAAATATCCAATATATTCCTGTGGTTAAAATTTTCGCCTTCCTTGAACTTGAACAAAACTGAACATTCTGCAAAGCTCTCAATAAGAGCTATACGGTTCTCCCTGCCTCAAATCCTTCAGCGATGGCCTCTAATGCTTTTCTCGGCTTCTGGGCGTCCCCGATGACACGAACCTCCGGTACGATTCCGGCAATTTCGCCGGAAAGCAAATCATTGGATCGGGCTCCCAAAGCAAGAATAACGGCATCTAAATTCTTGAGCCTTTCCTCTTTTCCTTCCCGTAAGATCAGGACTTCGTTATTTTCTACCTCTTTGACTTCCGCAAATCTCAGGAGCTCAACACCCGCACCTTTCAGCATCCGTCTCAGATAAAACGATGCAATCGCACCCATGTCTCTGCCGAGGTGTCCCGTTGCTTCCAGGACAGTGACTTTTTTGCCTTTATCGGCAAGAAAATGAGCCGTTTCAAGGCCCACCGAGCCGCCACCCAGGATAATAATCTTCTCGCCTTGCGGAATATTACCCTTCAGGACTTCCCATGCCGTTGTTACGTTATTGTTTCCATTTTTCACAAAGGATGGAATAATCGGAAGGGCGCCCATTGCATAAATGACTGTGTCGGGCGAACTTTCTGAAATTGAATCGAGCGTTGCCGATTTGTTGAGAACTACGTTAACACCAGCCCTTCTTGCCTGTCTTTCCATAAAGGAAATGTATTCTCTAAAGGATTCTCTCCCCGGGGGTGCGCCGGCCAGTCGCAACTGTCCGCCCGGGACGTCTTCCTTTTCCCACAGAGTGACATTGTGGCCCCTTTGCGCCGCTGTCAGTGCTGCCTCAAGGCCGGCGGGTCCGCCACCGAGGACAAGAATATTTTTGGGATTATCGGTTGCCGATAATTCGGTTTCTGCTTCCCGGAGAACGCGGGGGTTTACCAGGCATGTAACAATTTCTGTTTTTCCCGTCATCATACTGTTGTTGATTCGATCGATACAGCCCTGATTGCACCCGGTACATTTACAGATATCATCTGCCTTACCTGAAATTGCCTTAAGTGGTAATTCGGGATCGGCAACGAGAGCTCTTCCCATGGCAACGAGATCCGCCTTGTTTGATCGTATAATATCTTCCGCCATGAACGGGTCGGTAATCCTTCCGACAGCTATGACCGGAACCGAGACGACTCGTTTAATTCCTTCCGCGAGATCGACAAAACAGCCGGGCTTCTCATACATGGGCGCAACTGTGGCCTTGTAGGAACCATATACACCCGCCGTGACATGAATTGCATCGGCGCCGGCTTCTTCGAGGAGGGGGGCGATTTCCTGCATTTCCTCCAAAGTAGCTCCCTCCTTTATATAGTCATGTCCGTTCATTCGCACAATGACAGGATATGATGTCCCCAGTTCCCGCTTAATACCCTGAATAATTTCCACGCAGAATCGAGATCGTCCCTTGACATCACCTCCATATTGATCGGTACGCTTGTTTGAGCGGAGAGAAAAAAACTGGCCGATCAGATATCCATGGCAGCCGTGGAGTTCAACCATGTCAAAACCGGCCTCACAGGCCCGCCGGGCGGCTTTGACGAAGGCCTCTACAATCGATTCAATTTCATCAACTGTCAATTCTTTCGGTACATCTCTGCACACGGGGCACGCGATGGGAGATGGAGCCACTGGTTGTGTTCCCCAGAACTCTGTATGGATTTGCCTCCCGAGATGACTTAATTGAACGGCAATCTTTGTATCGTACGTATGGACAGCATCGGTCAGACGTTTCAGGGAAGGGATGAACCGGTCTTCCGATATATTGAGATGAAAATTTGCGAATTTTCCTGCCGGTGGAACGTGCACAGACGCGGCTTCGGTGATGAGCAAACCCGTTTGACCCCTGGCACGCTCAACGAAGTAGTCGATTATTCTGTCAGACGCTGTACCATCTGTCGTGCCATTGGTAGCCATGGCCGGCATAACAATTCTGTTCTTCAGCGTTACGCCGCCGATTTTTATTTCTGAAAAAAGTAACGGGAACTGTGACATGGTGTTTCTCCTCTTGTTGCCAAATATTTATTGATACCTGAGGGTTGCAAGTGCAATGTCAAGCAGAATCGAATCGGTTGTCTCAAACTTGAGATTCAGAATGATCGGAATGTTGCTTCCCATCAGCGCTCCGGCGGTCATTGCCTTGCCGAGGAATACCATTATTTCAACCACAGAATAACCGGATTCTATATCCGGAAGGAGATAAATGTCCACTTCCCCGGATACGGGGCTGTCCACGCCCTTTCTCCTGGCTCTCTCAAGGGAAGACGCGCAATCAATGTCCAGAGGCCCGTCAATAATTGCATTTATCTGCCTTCGCTCTGACATCTTGGACAGAACGGCAGCATCCAGGGTAGACGTAAAGGCAGGATTTACTAACTCTACCAGAGATAATGCCGCTACCTTCGGCTTTTCTATCCCCAGACTGTTTGCCAGAGAAATAGCGTTCGTGAGGATTTTAACCTTTTGTCTTAAATCCGGGAATTCCTGAATATAAGTATCGGTAAGGAGGGTTATTCTATCCTGGCTCGGCAATTCAAACAAAGATACATAACTTAAAGATTCAGTTTCAGTAATACCACCATCGTTGTCTGTGACGGCTTTCATAAATTC
This sequence comes from uncultured Syntrophaceae bacterium, assembly GCA_964523565.1. Classification (GTDB taxonomy): domain Bacteria; phylum Desulfobacterota; class Syntrophia; order Syntrophales; family UBA6807; genus CAZGAK01. The sequence goes on from CAZGAK010000027.1 coordinate 15,434, forward strand.
CTTAATATCTATATCTCCCTGAAAGATCATGCCTGCTTCGTTTTTATGAAGCAGATTGATGGATTTGGCCAAGGCGCGGGAAGAATCCTGCTCATCGATAATTTTATATTTTTCTGTGGCTATTTTCAAAGCGGCAAGATTCTCACGGATGAGACTTCCATTACCAACCAGTACGGGGGAGATCAGACCTGATTTACTTGCCTTATCGATGGTGGTAAGCACTCTCGTACTTCGAGGATCAGGAATAACCATGATATTCTTTTTTCTCTTCCTGGCCTCGGCTAAAACATCATTGAAATTCCGCATCATTTTGATTTACCTCCACTTTTCATGAAACGAGAACCCCGAGGGCTATAATCGTGACAATGGCGTCGTGCTTGTCGGCTCGTGATGGAATAATTGCCGGAGCGCCTGCACCCACGACTATTCCATGTCTTTCCCACTGTGGAAAATAATCTATTGTAGACATGCTGTCAATCTTGGAAAATATATTTCCAAATTCAATATTATGAACCAGAAGAATGTCGGGAATCAAGGAGTAATCAATTTCTTCGTGGTTTTCCAGAAAAGCATTCTTTCCAAGAAAGAAATCTGAAAGGCTTAACCCCTCTTCGATGACGCATCCCGTCAGTTCACCTTTGGAGATGGCATCTTTTATCTTCATGGCATCAACAACCGAATCAAGTTCTGAATTTAATCCCCGCTGGGCCGTCAGGATTCCCACTCTCGGATTTTCATAGCCAAGATGTGTAAAAAGATTGACAGCATTTTGTATGATCTTGATTTTTGCATCGAAATCGGGGGCTGTGGTGATGCCGGGATCTGTCATACCAATAAATTTTGGAAGTACAGGCATCTGCATCAGGGCCACTACACAGATTTGCCTCTTTTCACCTGAGTCTGGGGAATGCCTGATTAAAGCCCTGTACACGTAATGTCCGTCAATATGACCGCGCATGATAAAGTCTGATTCCCCTGCCGAAACAAGACCGACACCTTTGTTGGCAATTTCCTGATGATCATTTTCATTGATTAACTGAAAACTGCGAATGTCAAATTCAATTTCATCCGCAATATTCCTGATTTCTGATTCGTCGCCAATAAGGATAGGTTCGACGTATCCTCTGCGATAAGATTCCTTCAGGGCCAGAAGGAATTCTCTGTTTTCCGCACGCAATACAGAAATCCTTTTTGGCCCGACTTTACCGGCCATTATTTCAGCTTCTTTAAAGCTCTTTACCATAAGTCTTGTCCTCCCGAATCTTATGGAATATATAAGGCGCCTTGATTCCCGTGTCAAGCACGGGAATGACAGGAAGGGAAAGCGGGAATATCTTTACCCGTATTTTTTTACCTGCTCTTCTCCCTGTAACACCCTGATCGCTCCTTCCGCGAGGGCTGCCATTTCATCTTCGCCGGGATATATGAAAAGGGGGGCAATGAAATCTATCCACTCCCTGATCCAGCCGGTCAGAATTTCCGAATATGCCAACCCGCCTGTCAGGACAATCCCGTCAACCTTACCCTTCAGGACAACCGACATGGCGCCGATGTCCTTGGCTGTTTGATAGGCCATTGCCCTGTAAATCAGCTTTGCCTTTTCATCTCCATTTGTGATCATTTCCTCGACCTTTTGGGCATCGTTTGTGCCGAGATAGGCCGAGAGACCGCCCTGTCCGACTAACCTGCTCTGCATTTGCTTTTTGTCGAATGTGCCCGAAGATGCGAGTTCGATCAGATCCAGCGTCGCCAGTCCGCCAGCTCTTTCCGGAGTGAACGGTCCTTCACTGAGTCCATGAGTGCAATCAATTACCCGCCCCTTTTGATGAGCGCCGATCGTTATTCCCCCGCCCAGGTGCGCGACCACAAGATTGACATCGGCATAGCTTTTTTTCATTTCCCCGGCAGCTTTTCTTGCCGCTGCCTTCTGATTCAGGGCATGTAAACCGCTTTTTCGCTCAATGTCGGGAATGCCGGAAATCCTGGCCAATGGCTGAAATTCATCCGTACTTGGTGGATCGATGACGATGGCCTGTATACCGTATTTTTTGGCGATATCCCGGGCTATTGCGGGTCCCAAAGCGGAGGGATGTTTACCATATTTTCCAGCGAGAAGATCTCTGCACATGACATCATCAATCTTGTATGACCCGGCAGGTGCCGGCTTGCCCAAACCCCCGCGGCTGATGACCATATCGATTTCTTCCAGATTGATATTATTATTTTTTGTAAAGTTGAGAAGATCTTCTTCTCTTCGGGGAAGCTGATCGCTCAAGTCCGGGTATCCGGAGAGGTCCTCCTGACCGTATGTGATTGTTTCACTGACTATCGGGGTGGTTCCCTGGAAAAAAGCTGCCTTTGTCGACGTCGAGCCGACATTGATGACAAGCAGGCGATATTCTTTATTCATGTTTCTTTCCCCTTTCTCAAATAAGAGCCGCCAGGGCTATTTCTGCCAACTTGTTTTCATTGGAGACAAAGGGCAAATCTAAAATAACGGGCTTGCTTGTGCCCAGCAGTATGCCTGCCATCTGCATTTTGCCGATAAAGACAAGTAGCTGTGCCAATGAATATCCTGTCTCAATATCGGGAGTTAGATAGATATCTACATTTCCTGTAACAATGCTGCTGACTCCTTTTCTGGCTGCGGCTTTCTCACTAACTGCACAGTCAATATCCAGAGGTCCTTCGATAGTGACATCGCCAAACTGCCTCCTTTCTGCCATCTTGGCGAGAACAGCTGCATCCAGTGTTGAAGGAATCGCCGGGTTGACCTGCTCTATAGCCGCAAGAGATGCTACTTTCGGTGAAGAAATTCCAAGGATGCGAGCCAGCTTGAGGGCATTTTCCAGGATCAGTTGTTTTTCAACAAGGGAGGGATAATTATTGAGATAGGTATCCGTGATCAGGATCAATTTATCTCTTTTAAACAATTGAAATACGGAAACAAAACTTGCCAGTTTGGCGCTCAGCAAACCTTTTTCACCGTCCAGAACGGAATCAATGAACATTTGATGATCCATATCCCCCTGCATTAAAATATCTGCCTGGTTTTCCCTGATCATCTGTATGGCCTTGAAAAGCGCCCGACCGGAATCTTTCTCATCAATAATTTCATGGTCCAATGATGCAAGGGGTGTCGATTTTACAAGCATTTCGACTTCCCGTCCTTTGCCGATCAGAAGCGGCACTGTGAAATTGAGTTCTGATGCTTTACCAAGGATCCTCATATTTTCTCTGCTTGCCCAGGGGACAACAACCCGTTTCCTGGTGCCTTTCTTTTCCGCCGCTTCTATGATTTCCTTAAATGTGCCTATCATCTTAAACCACCCCCTTTATTCTGTCAGCTACGACAACACCCATGGCTATTTCACCCATAATGGAATCACAAAAGTCAGCTCGTGAAGGAATCAATACCGGCCCCTTCGACGTCATGACTAAGGAACGCCTCTTTACATTCAGAAAAAAGTCGAGCTTGCAGAGAATATTTCCTGTATCAAGTGAAGGCACAAGGAGAATTTCGGGCAGTTTCTTTATGTCTATCTCTTCATAATCAGCCAGTTGTCTTCCTTTGCCAACAAAGAATTCAAAAAAGGAAGTGGCTTCAATAATCTCGCATTCGCCGAGCTCGCCTGAAGCAGCAGCTTTTTGCAGCGATCTGCCATCTTCATAAGAAGCAAGGGTGCCGCCGATTTCCCTCTGGCCGGAAAGGACGGAGATCCTTGGACTGGCATAACCGAGTACGTGGAAGAGAAATATGGCATTCTTAAGAACGGCGACCTTGGCCTTATAGTCAGGATAAATATTCGCGCCTGTATCGGTAAAGGCCATGAAATGATCGAGTTCCGGAATTTCCCATAGCGTTATCACGCTAATTGTTCTTCCCGTTCCTGCCTTCGATTCTTCTTTTATAATGGAACGATAGATGAAGGAGGTTGGGATCTGTCCCTTGCTTGACATATCCACATCACCCGCAAAAAGCATAGCCGTTCCGAGATTCGCAATTGCCTGGCGATCCGCCTCGAAGATTTTTTCCACGTTGCTGATGTCAAATTCGACTTCATCGGCTACTCTCTGCATCATTTCCTGATTACCGATGAGAACAGGCTCGATATAACCCATCTGCTGGCTTTTTTTCACCGCCTCCATGAACTCTCCGTCTTCAGGGGCGAGAACGGCCAGCTTTTTCGGCCCCTTTTCTTTTGCCAATCGTGTAATATCGTCTAATGTTCTTATCATCAGACCCTCCTTCCGAGAAATTTGTTAAAAGTTTTGAGGATTATATTTGATGCATTCGTAAAAAGCAGGGGTCTACCCTTCTCATACTTCTATGCAGGGCACCCCGTGGGTCAGAAGAGCCCTGCACGATAAGGAGGGTAGAGAATGTTAACACCTACGTATAATCTATCAGCAAGGACTGTGCCAATTTAATAGTTTTCGATCGATCATGTCCCTTGTGGTGAGCACAGACAATATCATTCATGACGTGACCGTTGGATTCCAGCTTTAAAAAAGTTGAAATGAAATAAGTTTCCAGACCAGACTGTTGAAAGATTTAACGCCATGTTGAAAATGTTAACACTATTCCTTTATTGACATGCCAAGTTTCTTTATTTGATGGTATAACCCCAGGCGTGGAATGCCGAGGGTCTTTGCTGCTTCCGTTTTATTCCCGTGGCTTAGCTCTAGGGCTCTTTTGATTAATATAGCCTGAAATTTCTCCGTAAGCTCCTGATAATTAAGACCGTTCATGGTATTCGCAAGCTTGGCGATAATAGAATCCGAATAATTCCGAGTAGATTCCTTACCTCTTTTGATTTCAGGTGGAAGGTTCTCAGGCAATATTATATCGCCATCTTCGAGGATCATGATTCTTTCTACAGTATTTAGTAGTTCACGAACGTTACCAGGCCAGTCATATTGGATAAGTAAGTCCCGGGCCGTATCGGAGATCTGTTTTACAGGTTTGTGAAATTCTCTACTATGATAGCTGACAAAATGTTCAATTAACGGCATGATATCTTCCCTCCTTTCTCGTAGAGAGGGAAGATAGATATTGATAACATTGAGTCGGTAATAAAGATCCTGGCGGAATGTTTGATTATCCAGGGCTTTTTTCAGGTTCTTGTTAGTAGCGGCGACGATCCGGATGTCTACCTCTATATTCTTCGTTCCGCCGACCCTTCTGAAAGATTTATTTTCTATTACCTGGAGCAATTTTGCCTGAAGGCCAATTGGCATTTCGCCAATCTCATCCAGAAAAAGTGTTCCGCCATTAGCAAGTTCAACAAGGCCCTTTTTCTGCTTTTTCGCATCCGTAAATGCTCCTGCCTCGTAACCGAATAATTCGCTTTCAAGCAAGGTCGGCGGAATGGAGGCACAGTTGATCTCAACAAAAGGCTGGTAAGCTCGAAGCCCGTTATAATGAAGGCATTTGGCAATAAGACTTTTTCCCGTTCCGCTGTCTCCTTCGATGAGAATAGTAGACGCATCACTATTTGCCACTCTCGTTAAAACTTCCAGTACCTTTTGCAATGCCTCGCTCTTGCCGATGATGTTGTGGTAGCCGTAACGCTCCTTATTTTTGTAAATGATCTGCTGAATCTCCATGCGCAGCGAACGGATTTCCATGGCCATTTTGACAATCGATGTAATTGCCCTGGCCTTTACCGGTTTGTGAAGGAAGTCAAAAGCGCCTAACGTCATTGCCCTCTGTGAGGATTCTAAATCGCCGTAAGCGGTCATGACAATAACAGCAATATCCGGATTCGTTTCTTTGAGCTTTTGAAGTATTTCAAGACCATTCATGTCCGGGAGCCGCATATCTAACAGTATTAAATCAAATTCGCTGGACTGAACTGCTTTTAAACACTCAGAGCCGTTTTGTGCCAGACTCACCCGGTACCCCTCATCATCAAATGCCTTCTTTAGAGTTTTTCGTATCAATTCGTGATCATCAACGACGAGAATTTTGTACATCTGTTACTCCATTTTAAATGGTAACAAGACACTTACCTTCGTACCGCCCGATTTACCGTCTTCGATGAAGATGCTCCCATTATGAGCATCAATCACTTTATGGCAGTTGTAAAGGCCAAGGCCCGTACCGTCAGGACGTGTCGTAAAGAAGGGATCGAAGACCTTTTCTTTCGTCTCCGGTTCTATCCCTCTACCGTTATCTTCTACTGTGATTTGAATACCGCCATTACCCATGCTGTAATGCCCATGATTCAGGGCAGATGTTGAAATTTTCAACACACCACCCGTTTCCATGGATTGAATAGCATTTAAGGCGATGTTAATGATAGCCTGTCTTATTTTTCCTTTGTCAATATGGATGGATGAAATGCTGTCGTCGCAGTGCAGGATCAACTCGACATTTTCCTTTTTACAGATTCCTGAGAGGAATTGAGAGGCGTCCAGGATGATTTCATTGATGTCTCCCGGTTCGAAATTCATCTCCTTTGGCTGTGCTAACGTCAGAAGGTCATTTATAATATCGTCAATCCTCTCAATTTCCTCCATGGATTTCATAAGGATCTCCCGTTGAGGATGATCGAGTTCTATGTTTTCCATGGTTAACTCGAGAGCTGCACCGATTCCCATCAGTGGATTGCGAATTTCATGAGAAACGCCCGCCGCCAGCTGTCCAATTGAGGCCAACTTGCCCATTCTCTGAACCTGTTCGCTGATAATCTTTTTTTCTGTTAGATCCTGGAAAAGAAACAATGTTCCCGTTTCATTTCCATCGATGTCTTTCAATGGTGATGGTGTTACTTCCAGACAACATCGCAACCCGTCTTCTGTAATGAAATCAAACTCCCGGCTCATTTGACTCGATGTTTTCAGCAAGATATCGCTGAGGATAGAGAGTGTTCGGTATGTGCCAACAGCATCTTTAATATTCGTATCAAGAATATCTTTCTGATGCACCGATAGAAGCTGCTCTACAGCCCTGTTTATAGAGATGATTTTACCGTGACTGTCTATGGACAGGATACCGTTTGGTGAACTTTCAAGGATACTTTCATTTAAGTTTCTCTCGCTCATTAACTGTTTTGAGAATTGACTGTTTTCAACAATGATGCTTGCCTGATTGGCGAAGATAGTAAATGCATCTATTTCCTCATCGGATATCGGTGACTCGGACATTGGCCGATTGACGCCCATACATCCAATAATCTTCCCTTTTACGGTAAGCGGTGCATAGACAACCCGTCCCCTGTTGAGCCTCCCGGTAATCATCTTGTCAATTTTAGTTGTCCTGGGGTCATTGAGACTGTCTTCGAAGTAAATAACCTGACCGGTTTTTACTGCTTTTGTCTCCATGCAGTCATGTTTGCCCATATGAAACGGTTTGTTATATGCCCAGTGTTCTCCTTCGTCTCCAAATCCCGTAATCATCCGGCATTCCAAGAGATTTTTGTCTTCATTAACCAGAAATAAGCAGGATGCGGAAAATCCCAGATCATTTTTCGCGCTGAGGAGAATCGAATACAAAATTTCGTCCAGGTCAATATTCTGGGTCAAAAGGCTTGAAATTCTGAATATAGAGGTGATCACCCTGTTTTTTGTTTCTAATTCTTTTCTACATTGATCAATCATAAGCTTTTCACCCTGTTCAGTCTTTCATGTTTTATATCAATAAGTAAAGAATAAGCAAATTCCATTCCATTAAATGGCCATTAATGCATTAAAGGGGACCATCCCCTTTTTGCCCAGGAGAAAACATGAACATTCCTCCGATTATCCGGATCCCCTACTCTGTGCGGGACAGGATATCTTTTAACACATTTCGCTTTAGAATTGCCGAGGCAGTGAGGGCTCCCGAAGTGAGAGCTCCGGCAATACCGGTGGTTGAAATATCAACTCCTGTCAGGTAGAGATTTTTTATGGGGGTGCGGGGCGTCAGCCATCTCTGGCGGAAACGTGTTGGGGTATGCTCCAAGCCATAGATTTCTCCCGTGGAAAAGTTGCAGAAATGCCGTGTGGAAAGGGGCGTGGATAATTCGTAGTAGTCTATTTTGCCTTTTACCTGAGGCACATGGGCATACAAATGTTCAAGCAACCGGTTTGCGAATTTTTCCTTCAACGCTTCGTAGTCATTCCCCCGCTTTCGCCACGGTTTCCCCTCCCAGGGGGCAAACCATTCATAGGGAGCATAGCTGATTAACTGAATAGTTGATCTCCCGGGATAACGGCGATCCCAGTCAGGATCTTTTACGGAAGGAAAAGAGATGTAAACGGCGGGTAAAGGGGAAGAAGAATCGGCCGTATAATTACGGATATTGGCATCATGATCGTAACCGGGATGTATCCACAGATTGGTTTGCTCCAGTCCCAAAGATTCCGCCGACTCTTTTATGCCGGCAAAGAGGCAGATATGTGACACTGACGGGTTCAACTGCTCGAGTTTATCGCGGGTGGAAATCTGATGGGCAACCGGGGTGGGTAAAAGCCTGGCAAATGTATTCCATGCCCCAGCGTTACTGATGATCAGAGGTGCAGTAATTTTATCCCCGTTTGCCATCATCACCCCCACAGCTTCATTATCGCGGACAAGAATTTCTTTCACATCAGCTCGCACAAGGATCTTTCCGCCTGACTGTTGAATGATGGGCTCAATGGTACGGGCAATGCTTGAAGCGCCTCCCACGGGATAATTGGCTCCATCTAAATAGTGCCCGGCCAGAAGGGCATGCATGGCAAAACTGCTCTGCCCGGGGGGCATGCCGTAATCTCCGTAGTTGCCTGTCAGGACTCCGATAAGTTTGGGGTTCCTGGTAATATCTCTTAGAACTTCCAAAGTGGTCCGATCCGAATATCGCAGAAACTTCCGGGTCATAAAGGGATATAGAAGCCATCCCAGCCAGACCGGCAAGGTCCGTTGGGCAAAAAAATTATTTGTGCTCTTTCCCACTTCGGATATCATGTTAAGATAAGTCTGGATTGCCGTCCTTTCTTCGGGGAAGTACCTGGTCATCTGTTCCTGAAAACGTTCTCTTCCCGCAACGAATTCATAGATTTCATCTTTGAAGATAAACCGGTCATAGACATCACTCGTTTTCGCCCACTTCAGATTGTTATCGGTTATATCGTCAAAGATGCGGCGGAGCATTCCTTTTTCTTTATGGACAGCGCCGATGTAATGAATGCCGACATCCCATTCATACCCTTTTCTTTCAAAAGTATGGGTAAATCCCCCTGCCGTGTAGTGATGTTCCAGAACCAGAACTTTTAGGCCTTCCCTGGAAAGCAAAGCCGCGGTGCACAATCCCCCCATCCCCGAACCAATAACGATGGCATCAAAGGATTCCTGTCCGAGCTCCGGTTTGTATCTCTGTCCTATGATCATGATTTACTCCCCAGTTCTTCTTCTCATTCAAATACTTCCGGGTCCGGATCTTGAAAGAAAATTTCATGTAATTTGGCGATTATGGAGGGAACATCGGTTTCGTCGACTACCAGGGTAAAATTAATCGGCGACGCTCCAAAGGATATCATATCAATATTTAACCCGTCCAGATTTTTGAATACAGTGGTGGCAAGGTCGTTCGCAGTACGGAGATTTTCTCCAACCAGGGAAATGGTCGCTTTTTCTCGGGTAATGCTGACTTTCCCAAAATGCCCGAGGTCCTCGGCCAGGTGCTCCCTATCCTCAGTATCGCTGATTACCAGAGCTACATTAGCCACGGCTGTTGTAATAACGTAGGGTGTAATACGCTCCCGGTCAAGGATATCAAATACCGATTTCAAAAAAACGTAAGGGGAGACCGAATTATCCGGCTTGACATACATTATGCAGACAGGTTTCTTATATGTGATGGATTTGATAAGATTCGTTCCGTGATTCGGGTGTGCAGTTATAACTGTGCCGACAGCATCCGGCTGTTTTGAATTGTAAATATGAACAGGTATGTTTTTTTGATGTGCCGGTTCAATCGTGCTCGGGTGCAGGATCTTTGCACCGAAGAAGGTAAGTTCCTCCGCCTCTGCAAACGAGATAGTTTTAACGGTGTGCGCCCCTGCAAAAACAGAAGGATCTGCCGTCATTATACCGCTGACGTCTTTCCAGATCTGGATGGATGAGGCATTAAGCGCGGAGCCGACAAGGGAGGCGGAAAAATCTGACCCCTCGAATCCCAGCGTCGTTGTAGCCCCGTCGCGGGTGGAACCGATAAATCCCTGTATGACGGGCATACTGTTGGATTCTACTATGGGGTGGATATGCTCGTAAATACGTTTATAGGTGAGTTTCTTGATTGATTCAGCTTGAGAGAACCTTTCATTTGTAATAATAAAGTCCCGGGCATCGCAAAGTATGGCATTGATTCCCCGTTCCCGGAAGACCGACGCAATAATTGCAGTTGCCATCAGTTCGCCGTAGGAAAGGATTTTGTCCTGGCTGCGCAATGTAAGTTCGCGGAGAATGGACAAACCACCTAACAGTTTTTGGAGATCTTCGAAATATTGTTCGAGTTTTATCCGGGTATCACTCTTATCGAAATTCAGTATCAGCGTTTCGGACAGTTCAAAATGATGCCGGCGAACTTCATTCAGCATGGCAGCAGCCTCTCCGTCCATCCCGGCTGCTGAGAGTTGTGCAATGGCAAGCAGCTTTCGTGTCGTTTTCCCCATGGCGGAATTAACTACCACCGGTTTCAGGTGGAGCCGAGGACGTACAATTTCTACCACCCTTTCAATTGAAGGCGCATCTTCAATCGAGGTGCCGCCAAATTTCATCACAATCATAAAGATTCCCCAATTCGCGCATAAAATCTATCTAACCACAGAATGCCACCGCTTCGATTTCAAGTGGAACGTCTTTGGGGAGACGGCTGACCTCGACACAGGCCCTGGCCGGGCAGGACTCACCGAAATACTCCGCGTAAATTGCATTCAATTCTGCGAAACGCTCCATATCGGTCAGAAAAATGGAGACCTTTACCACTCGATCCAGGCTGGACCCACCTGCTTCCAGTATGGCTTTTATCGTATTTAGTACCGTCCGTGCCTGCAGATCAAACGATTCGGTTACGAGTTCACCGGTTTTTGGATCAATAGGAATTTGTCCCGAGATATACAGCCATCCGTCTGCCTTGACGGCCTGAGAATACGGTCCCACCGGCTGGGGAGCCTGATCGGTCATAATGATGCTTCTTTCCATAAATTCCTCCTAAAAAGTCTGGGGTCAAACCTGCAATATACATTTAAGGCATACCGATTTGTCCGTTCGGCTCCGAATGGGCATTGATTCAAAGAGGGGCGTTTTGATGTGGAGAGGCGGCTGTTTCATTGCTGTTTGAACATCCCGGGATCAAGATCCGTAAAGTAAATATTTTACAAAAAAAGTATCTTCGGTTACTCTCGGCCAGCCTCCTGGAGATCTTTCTCTTTTTTTGAGTGGATATAAACATGTCGTATGAGTTTACCGATAACGACCAGACCGAAAAAAATCCCGATGGCAATTCCCAACGGTATCGCAATCATGATACTTAGATGAAAAACAAACCAGAGCAGTGGAATGAAAACGATTACCAATATGACGGTAATGCAGCCTACCAGGAAATCTATAAACATACATATTTCCTTTTGTTAAATGTGGGTTCACCCATTCAAGGTGTGTTTTTATTTGACCTCACCTTGAATGGGGGATCCCTGTCTTTCCTTCTTCTATTTGGCACCCTTGATATGCATGTTATAAAAGATCATCTTCCGGCCTATATTGTTGCCCCGGACCATCTCCACCTCGGGCAGTTTATGCTGGGGATCCGCTTCCGCCTCGATCATGAATGGCCCCGGTCCCCAGCTTTTCTTCTTCTTCCAAAAAAGACCCGCGCTCATTTTTTTATATGTGTATTTTAATTTTGTTCGGTAGTATTTGTTGGGATACACATTTGAGAACCCCCCTTCTTTCTGCAGTATGACGACGTTATCCGGTTCATTGAGTATGCGCCACGCGATGGGTACCATGGACAGATTCTTTGTTCCCCGGTTCATTACCCAGATTTCAAATTCAAAGTAATCTGACTTTGAACCTCCCACAACGAACAGTTTTTTCTTCCAGCCCACTCGCACATTCCTGATTTCGCAGACCAGATCGATGGCGTCCGCATTCTCGGGACCAATATAGAATTCAGGACTCTGATTCTTGAATTCTTCATTTTTCGACATGATTTGAAGCATATACACACCATCTGGTACCGTATTGGGGACTCGGTAGGCAAATGACTTTCTGTTCCGGGTGCCCTCCGTTACCCAGAAACTCTTACCCGTTTCTCTGTTCTTGAGAAGGAGCTTAATGTAGCTTAAATCGGCATTCGTTTTACCAACCTGCTTCCACCTGATGGTGTACGACTTTCCTCTGGCCCAGATTTCTTTTGTTTTGGTGTCGATCCTCTTGGGGGTCGTGAATTTTATGACAGGTGGGCTCAGGTGAACAGCGCCGCTTTTTTCCTCGATGGTAAAAGGCCCGTTACTGGCGTCTGTGACCTTTCCATCGAGGGTCATGACATACATCCAGAACTGATTTCCTGAATGGCCGATGCCGGCGGTGGGAACTTTGTAGGTGTAACTTCCCGTATTTTTTGTGTTCCCGGAGACGGTGTACCAGCCGTCGCTGCCGGTTCCCCATTTGAGCCTGATTTTGACGTTTCCCTGCACACCGCTGCTTGTCCAGCGGATGCTGTATTGCTTCCCCTTTTCCCACACCTCACCGCCATTCGGATTGATAACTGTAATAGTACCTTTCAGTTTTGTAACGGTCCTGGCCCCGCCTGCCGGTGTAACTGCCGGTCTTGTGGCAGTGGTCGGTTGTTGTGTGCCACCCTGCGGTGTCACGGTTTTCGTGCCTGCCGGTCTGGTGGCAGTGGTCGGTTTTAGTGCGCCTCCGGCGGCTCGCTTGAATGATTCGACTGAACGGTAATCTTTCCGACCGCTCTTATCGACAAAGTGCGTTAAAACCTGCGCCTTCAGGCTGTTTTTGCCTTTTAACGTGAGGACCAGGGATCTTGTGGCGATTTTTGTCCTGTACGCAGCCCTTAAGCTGTTATTCTTGTAATAACGGGCTCTTACCGTACCCCAGTCGCAATCTTTCGGATGGCATTTACCCCAGGCATGTGCGGTTGCGGTGCTACCCTTTACAGAAATAACGAGTTTTGTAATTCCCTTTGTGTTTGGATTAACATTATTCCACGTTCCTGCAAAATCATTCAACCCCGCAAAGGACACAGAACTGAATACGAGCAGGACAGCTGCAACCGTTAACATGCAAACAAATCTTTTCATAGCAAAACCCCCTTTTCTTCAAAGCTCTTGTTCTGGTTCATGCAACTTTTAAGTGACTTTAACATGAGGCTATGGTTTTTAAGTGAAGTTTGAGTAAATCGAAACAATTACTGCTTTTTGTTTCATATATATTTTACAAAAAGTCAACCCCTGAAAAAAGAAAAATATAAAGAAAATTGGAATGTTGTAACAAGAGCCTGGAGTTCTTTCCTTTCTAATACGACGAATCGAACTAAAATGAGGCCGTTGTGTGGAATATTTAAGTGACGTTGTCTGTATTGTTGTTGTCACACCTGTCAACGTATCGAGTTCAAAAATCGGTTGGTTAAATAAATAGTTGCAACAGTCCAATGCCTCTGTTAAACGTTAAAACTTGACAAGTTCGTAAAAAGTCAGAGTTTTTGCCGTTTTGTCATTCCCGACCTGA
>CAZGAK010000028.1:0-27087 GCA_964523565.1 uncultured Syntrophaceae bacterium
GGAAAATCATTTCCCGCCAATGCCCGGGCAATCTCAAAAAGCCGCCTTTTATTTTTTCCCCGGGAAAAATTCATAAATCTCATAACAAACAATCCATCTCTCACAATGAACATCCTGGCACTCCTCTCAATGCGGCTTCGTGAATTTACTATCCAGATAGAAAACCTTTCCTTGAAGGAAATCCCGGGACGTCTGGCAGCCTATCTGCTATATCTGTCAGAAGAACAGGAGAATAAAAATGTTATAAAACTGAACATTTCAAAACTACAGCTTGCAAACATTCTGGGCACAGGCCCCGAATCGCTATCAAGGACCCTGGGAGAAATGAAGGCACGGAAGTTAATCAAAGTGGATGGACCGGATATCAGGCTGGTTGATCGGATCGGATTGGAGGAGCTTGCAGAGTACGGAAAGAATCTGAAATGAAAAAGATTTATAATAGAAAAGTAAAAAGGAAAAGAAACAAAAATAAATCTGTCCCCTTTCCGCCAAAATAAATCTGTCCCCTTTCCGCCTTTTCCGCTTTTATCGGGTTCTCGTTACTCCCACCTTTTCACAATAATCGAAAACGGGGCATTTGCTGCAGAGTGGTGATATGGGACGGCAGATATTTCTGCCGAATGCGACCATAATTGTATTGTAACCCGTCCAGTATTGACGAGGGAGTTTTTCTCTCAGGACAAATTCGGTTTCTTCAGGATTTTTTGTTTTTACATACCCGAGACGGTTTGAAATCCTGTGGACGTGTGTATCAACGCATATTCCTTCACCTTTATATCCCAGAGTAACAACAAGGTTGGCCGTTTTTCTTCCCACCCCTTTTATAGAGAGCAATTCCTCAATGGTATCGGGGACCCGCGATCTATATTTTTCGACCAATTCACGGCAGACATGTAAGATCGTCTTTGTCTTGTTTCTGTAAAAACCAACGGGATAAATGGCGTTGATGATCTGATCTTCAGAAAGCTTCAACATCTCGGAAGGAGTGGAGGCGAGGGCAAAGAGCCTTTGAGTGGCCACCTCTGTAACTTCATCTTTTGTCCTGAGGCTGAGAAGCGTGGAGATGAGTATTTGAAAAGGGTCTGAATCTTTCTCCGCAAGACCGGAAACGATGGGAAGCTTCTCTGTCTTAAGTTCTTTTACAAGAAGGTCAATAACAGTGGAAATATCATTATCGTTCATGGAAAGCGCTCAGCTTTCAGCCGTCAGTGGCCGGCAATGAGTAGCGAGGACTGAGCAACGAGCAATGAGAACCACGTGCTAAGGATTACCGGATTATCCCCCTGGCCCCTGAACCCCGATCCCTGACCCCCGTCTCACTCGTACCCTTCTTCATTGGCCAAAACATCAAGATGCAACGTGGCAATATCCTCAACATCAAGGTTTGCTTTTTCTTTTGTTTTCCTGAAGTCTACAGTCTTTATGTATCGGTTGCATTTATTACACACGTCAACCCTGTATTTTTCCTCATCCTCTATTGTAAAATATGCCAGCGTTTGCTGGTCTTCGTTAGCACAGAATGGACATTTCACACGTCTGTAATTCCATTCAAGTCCACATTGATTACAGAAAAGATATCTGAATCCTTCTTCTTCCCTGAGTTCACCTATCTTCGGCTCCCTCCCGCATAAAGGACAGTATCCTTCGGACCACTCTGATTTTTCTATAGTATCCTTATATTTTTCTGCAAGAATTTCCAGGGCCGGCCGGAGACTTTCCTCAACAAACAAATTCAGCAGATCAAAAAGACTTTCATCATCTCCTTCTGACACGTCTTCATCTGTTTTTTGTATAAAGGAATCACGGATCATTGCTTCATAATCAAGAGAACCATCTTCCATATCCTGGATGATCTTCTTCGTTTCCTCGGGAGATCCCTTCTTGGCTATTTCTAATAGATTGAAAAAGTATTTTTTAGGTTCACTCAGGTCAAAGTTATTTCTCGAAAAATCGACGAGAGGTAATCCGCCGGAAAGTTTTTGCCCTATGTGCCTTTCATCTATGGGGAATATATCATCCTTGAACGTGGGACGGTATTTTTCCCTCATGATTAATATTTCCTCAAGTATTTCGAGAAGTTCCCCATAGTGGGGACTCTTGTTTTTATATTGTTCTATTGTTTCCAGAGTTTTCCTTAGAATCTTATCCATCAGTTTGACACCTCTTTTATTGTTTTTAATCCACAGATTTCGCAGATTATACGAAGTACTCTAATCACTTAAAAGATGATACGAAATATGCATGGAACAAACACTCTTATATCTTTTTGTCCTCAAGTTCAAGACATTCTTCTCACTACTTAGACAAAAAAGGACCCACTCAAGTATGAGTGGGTCCTTTCTGACTTGTATAATCTGATTTACAAAAGAATTAGTGATGCTCAGGAACTGCCTTTTCTTCTCCGTAAATCTCGAGCTTTCCTTCTTCTTCCATTTCCTTCAGCCATTTCGGGCATTGTTTCTCACACCAGGATCTTGTTACATAACCGGTGATAATGGCCGGCGCTGAACCGGGAACACCGATTGTTCCAAGATAGAGATGGACAAAGAAGAACGGGAAAAGGACAAAGAAACTGAGGGCATGAAGGAAATACATAAACCTTACCGTGCCGGCGGAGAAGCTGAGGGGGAACCACATGATTATCCCACTGATTGCCATGATGATGCCGGAACCGGCTACAGCAAGGAAAAAGGCCTTCTGCCCGGGATTATATTTACCCGTTTCAGGGGGATTTTCAACGTGCCAGAGGTAACCTCCCGCACACTTGATCCACTCTAAATCGTCGGGAAAATCGAATACACCGGCTTCCTTCCACCAGACCAGGATGGCAAAGAAGAGAGACGGAATAAAGATTAATCCCGTGAAGTTATGGATAAGTTTCAGGTTTTTCAATCCTCCTACGGGGATTGCCAGGAAATTGAATGCGTGAAACATCATTCCCAATCCCGAAATCATCAAGATGATGCATGAAAGAGCCAGGCACCAGTGCACAATCCTCTCAAAAGCATCCGATACTTTAATCATTCCTTTTTTGGGTATCATCTTATTCACCTCCTCCCTGACTTGTCTGATCACCATCTCCACTCGTATCCTTCGGTCCATGAATCAGGTAATGGAATAAGGAACCTGCCAGGACACCACCTGCCGCAAGCAGGCTGAGAGGTTTAAGCCAGTCTTTCCATGCTATAATGGTAAGCGGTACTCTCGGTTTTTCCGGCAGCTTGGCGTATACGCCGGCTTTTTCCGGAAGGACGTATACCATATGGGTTCCATCAACGAATTTATCGCCATATACGGAAGTATCTCCACCCAGTTCTTCAGCCCGCTTGTAAGCAAGTTTCAGCATCTTGTCTTTATCGCCGAACTGGAGGGCGCCGGTGGGACATGCCTTGACGCATGCCGGTTCAAGATCACTTGCTATTCTGGAAAAACACATATCGCATTTAGCGATCTTGTCTTTCACAGGATCATACTTCGGCACTTCGAATGGACAGGCAGACATGCATTCCTTACAACCGATGCATTTCGCTTCGTCGAGGGCGACTGTGCCGTATTTCGTGTGGTGAAGAGCTCCGCTCGGGCACACTTTCACACAGGCAGCATCGGTACAGTGCATACACGCATCATGTCTGAACATCCATTTTACACCGCCATTTCCGTCAGAAACTTCCTGAAACCTGATAAGATTCCAAGTAGTTGGCTGAAGGTCGGGGGGGTTCTGGTATGTTCCCCTGTTATAGGTCTGCTTTGCCGGCAGTTGATTCCACTGTTTGCATGCTAGCTGGCAGCCTCTGCAACCGGTACATTTTGAAAGATCACATAATTTTACTTTCTCAGACATGGATTACACCCCCTTCCTTTCAACATTTACCATGAAGGCCTTGCTCTCGGGAATCATGGTATTGGGATCTCCGATAAACGGCGTAAGGAGATTCGCCGCGTCGCCAAAAGTAAAGACCTCGGGCTTTTTGTCACCGTGGACGTATTTCCTCATGGCAGTCGTAACCCAGCCGTAATGCCAGGGGACTCCTACCTGATGGACGGTCTGTCCATCAATATTGAAGGGCTTGAACCTTGGCGTAATGATTGCCACGGCCTCAACTTCACCTCTGATCGATTTTACAGTAACCCGTTCACCGTTTTTGATTCCCTTCAACTTGGCAAGCTCAACGCTCATCTCGACGAACATCCCGGGCTGCATCTCCGCAAGCCATGGGCACCATCTTGTCATGAGTCCCGTCTGCCAGTGTTCACTCACGCGGTACGTGGAGCAAACAAGGGGGAATCTCGGATCGCAGGTAGCCCTCAAGTCCATATCCGTGCCGTCAATGTCAAATCTCTTGACGGCAGGATTGGTGTACTGAGGAGACATGAGATTCTTCTCAACAGGACATTCCAGTGGCTCATAATGTTCGGGGAACGGACCTTCCGCTAGTCCCGGTCCGAAAATACTGCCTACACCGTGAGGTTTCATGATGAATGGAGGTCGTCCCGAACCGGGCGCTGCGACACCATCGGGGACATCTCCCACCCATTTTGAACCGTTCCACATGATGACGGGATGTTCCTTGTCCCAGGGTTTTCCGTAAATGGGATCGACAGAAGCACCGTTGTAAATGATCCTGCGGTTGACCGGCCAGCACCATGCCCATTCAGAATAGAGACCGATACCGGAGGCATCCTTCTTGCCGCGTCTCGCAGACATGTTTCCTTTTTCAGTGTACGAATTACAGTACAACCAGTTTCCGGAAGATGTTGAACCATCATCCTGGAGATAGGCAAAACTTGGAACAAGGGTGCCCTTTTTATAAAGTTTGCCCTTGATTTCCTTATCTTCCAGGAAGTATCCATTAATTTCCTTGGCGATCATATGGGTATCGAGGTGACGAATCTTCCCGTCTGCCCCCTTAGGACCATAATCCCAGGTCATTTTGGTAATGGTCTCTGCCAGGGGACCGCCTTCCTTTTCATACAGTTCTTTGACCTTATAGAAAAGTTCCGTAATGATTTCACCGTCCGGTAGGGCATCTCCGGGAGGATTGACTGCCTTGTATCTCCACTGCATCCAGCGACCACTGTTAGTGATACTGCCCTCTTTTTCAATTGAAGCGGCGCACGGGAGACTGAAGACCTCGGTTTTGATCTTGGTCGGATCCATGCCGGGGCCTCGCCAGAAGCTGCCCGTCTCACTATCGAAGATATTGACATTGACCATCCAGTCCAGCTTCGTCAGGGCCTGTCTTGTCTTGTTGGAACTGGCACCGCTGCAGGCAGGATTCTGACCCCACGAGAAGAAACCGGTGAAATTCCCTTTATACATCTCGTCAAAGATGTTCAGCCAGGAATATGTTTTGCCATCATCCAGTTTGGGAAGGTAGTTATATCCTTCCTCCAGCGTAGCATCCATTCCGTAATGGGCCCGGATGAGACTTGCCGAATATTTCGCGTAGTTTTTCCACCAGTTCAGGCTATTCGGTTCATTCGTTTTCGGTGTGTACTTGTCGTTATACGCGGCCAGTGTAGCCTGGGATGCCTTTGGAGTTTTCAGGTATCCAGGGAGGATGTGGAACAGCAGGCAGTGATCGGTCGATCCCTGAACGTTTGATTCCCCTCTCAGGGCATTGACACCACCACCGGCCACACCCATGTTACCGAGGAGTAACTGGATCATCGCCATAGTCCTGATATTCTGGACACCTACCGTATGCTGGGTCCAACCCATGGCATACATAATGGTTCCCGCTTTCCCGACTTCACCGGTTTTTGTGTATTCCTTGTAAACCGTCAGAAGATCTTCCTTCGGTGTTCCCGTGATCTTGGATACGATGTCAAGGTTATACCGTAAAAAGTGCTTCTTCAGAAGCTGATAAACGCAATTGGGATTTTTCAAGCTCATGTCTTTCTTGGCGACACCATTTTCATCCGTCTGGAAAGACCATGTTGATTTATCATACTTGCTATCCAAAAGGCCGGAGAAAACACCGTCATTCTCACCAGGCATCTTGAAATCGGGATTCACCAGGAAGGGGGCATTTGTATAATACTTGACGTATTTTTCCTGAATCAGGTTATTGTCCAGGATGTATTTAATCATGCCTCCTAAAAAGGCGATATCGGTACCCGACCTCAGCGCAGCGTAAATATCAGCCTTTGAAGATGTTTGGGTAAATCTTGGGTCAACACTGATCAGCTTTGCGCCATTTTCCATGGCCTTTGTGACATATTTAAAAGAAATGGGGTGATTGGAAGCTGCATTGCTTCCCATAATCAAAATACAATCACTGTTTGCAATATCATTCCAGTGATTCGTCATCGCGCCGCGTCCGAACGACTCTGCCAGAGCCGCAACAGTAGCGGAGTGTCAGATACGGGCCTGATGTTCAATATATACCAGACCCAACCCCCTTAAGAATTTTTGATAGATGAAACACTCTTCGTTGTCCATGGCGGCGCTTCCGACGGAGGCTATTCCCTCCGTACGGTTTACTACCTGACCCTTCTTGTTTCTCTTTTCGAAACTTTTATCTCTGCTTTCCTTTACATTGTGGGCTATCTTATCAATGGCCCATTCCCAGGATACTTCCTTCCACTCGGTTGCGTAGGGCGCCCGGTAGAGTACTTTGTCCATCCGGTTTTTATTAACGGAAAGCTGAAAAATTGAACCACCTTTACTGCAAAGAGATCCTTTGTTGACAGGATGATCGGGATCACCCTCTGTGTTGATCACTTTACCATCTCGAACGGATACGATAATACCGCATCCGACGGCACAGTATGGGCAGATCGTTGTGGTCTCTTTGGCGTATTTGATCTTCAGTGGTTGGGCATGAGCGGCCACGGGCTTCAGGTTTATACCGATGCCGCTTGCCATCAATGCCGTACCGGAGATCTTTAAGAAACCTCTTCTGCTAACATCCATAACTCCATGCTCCTTTCTATAGTTAGTAGCAATACTTCCAACTATTCCCCTTTCCAAGCATGGGAGGCATAACCGTTTCCAGTTATACCCATAGTCCACTCCTCATGGATTAACTCTTTAGACGAAGTGGATCGGAGAATGATCATTAAGAAAAAGGACAAAACAATAAGATTAAAAATCCGCACCTTATAAATTATCTGATAAAAAGCGGAAAGATAATCCTTCAATGCCTTTTCAACAATTGACTGTCTATATATGCTACGCCCCTTAGTGTCAAGATTTTTTTGGAAGTTGTTGATGCGGGTTTCACCTCTGAAGATTGGGGTCTCTGCTTCGTCTGGAAGATTTGTCTTGATGTGGCTATGGGTAAGATTAATTCGTTAATCTTCGAGGATAGATTGAATCGATGAAGCGAACCCCCCTTCCAAAGACTTCAAATCATGTTCATTTGTCGCAAGGAATTTAAGAAGCTCAATTTCGGAGATCTGTGGAAAAAGGAGTAAAAATATTGGACATATACCCAGAATCATGGAAAGACAGACCCGCTTTACCCACAATTTGCCAGGTAAGATCGGTGGTATCCCGCCACCGAACAGTTTATGCATTTCCGCGGGAATCTCTCCGATCTGATGGGGTTCGCTTTTGATTTCCGGGTCTTCCGGTGTAAAAGTCATATTTTCTATGGCGTTAAGTGATTCAAGTAATGTTCCATTCTCCGGCAATCTCTTCGCTGCAGCAACCTGGTCAATACCAGAACGAAGGCAGCTTTCTACAAAAGGAAACACATCTTTTCCCCCTTTCTTCACCAATGCAAGGAACCCCATATGGTCTGAAAGGAATATATTGTCTTTGGCTCTGGAATTCTTCCGTGGATCATGCCATGTAAACTCGACAGAACTCATGCATGGAGAAGGACAGTGATAACATGCCATATTGCGCCATTTTGTTTTTTTGATGATCACTTTCAGGTTGTCTTCGATTCCGATCTTTTCCAGCACGGAAAGAAATCCTTCATTTTCATGTCCTTTATCTGCAAAAAGATTTCTTTCTATTATCTCTTTCTGCTTGAGGTTATCTTCGGCAAAAGGAAAACCGTAAATTCCATTAAAGATGATCCCCTTGAGATTTTTTGAGGCCATCAGGGAAGCCAAACCCGCCTTATCCAGACTGCCCCTCATTCCTGTTGAAACAGAAGCACAGAGAACGCCATGATCAGCAGCGGGGCCTGTCAGGATTATCGACCGGAATTGGATGATTTCCTTCTTCAATATCTGAACAGCCTCAGGAACCGCAATCCCGGCGAGATGCTCCGCTGAAACAATATTCATTGTTCCTTTGTCGATATGCAACATCTTAGGTGAAGAAGCGCATCCTTTGATCACCAGAAAATCAATGCCGGAGAACTTCATCTCCGGGCCGGTCCGCAGCATAAGGGGTACGTGGCAAAGATTTCCGAACCGTGGCGATAAGAATGTCGCGACAGAAAGGCATGAAGCGGGGGCAAAGCTACCTGTCAGGGGGCCAACACCGAGGATCAGAGGGTTATCATTTTTATATCGCTTAAAAAGATCTGCATTTACTGCTGCGCCACCGATTTTTTCCGCGACAAGCTGATCGTTCAGAGGCACCACCTCTGAGGATGATTCAGAAAGATCGACTATCCCAACCTTCATATTGTAGAAATTATTGAATAGCTTCATAATTCAATCTTTCCAGGTACCGTCTTTTGCCACCGGAATCTTATCTTTGCCGCACCGTAAGGGCATCGATCAATGCATCTCATGCATGTAATACATTCGGTCATCGGTATATCCGGCGATAAGCCTTCTCTCAATTTATCCGCATCGATAATCCCCATCGGGCATACTTCCGCGCATTGAATACAGGAAAATTTCTTGCACTGATTCGCGCCGATGACAATTTTTATAAATCCAACTTTTGCTAAAAGCGCCAGAAGGGCGCCTACGGGGCAGAAATACCTGCACCAGACCCGCCTTTCTGTTACTTCGAGGCCTGCCAGTGCAGCCACTATTCCCAGATTAGCGCCATTAAGGGTCCCTGTAGCTCCATAGGAACGGCAAATCGAACCTATGGGACATACGGGACAGAAGGCCTGGAAACCGAAGGCGCAACTTCCCCCCACAGCTCCGGCAAGGATACCGTACTTTGCCACCCTGCTCTTGAGAAATGACGGCCACCCGATTTTCTTTGGCGTAATTTTATCGACAAGATCGAGGAAAAAGCCGAAAGGGCAGATCCATCCGCAGAAAAACCTCCCTGCAAGGATGGTCAATCCGAGAATCAGGGAAGCCGACAGAATCCAGACGAGCACGACTGTACCTGATGACGCGATATTCTGGAGTACTCCTGCCGGACAGGACAAGCTCAGGGCACCCGCTTTCAGGGAACAAAATGTTCCAACCAGGATAACGGCAAGGAGGAGAAATGAAATAGTTTGAACGGACCATCGCAGGCCTTTTATCCATCTGATCTTTTTCCCCTTTGTAAAAGTGAGGGCACCTGCCGGGCAATATTTGACACACAGCGGGTCGCCTTCACATAGATCGCATTTGTTGATCTCTTCCGTTATTGGATCTTTAAGCGGTGCAGCCTCGGGGCAGGCCATTGTGCAAAGACCACATTCAACGCAGAACAGTTTGTTGATACGGACAATCCCGTCTTCTCCCTTTTCGATCGCCCTGGTGGGACAGGCTTCTATACACAAAGGCTTGCGGCAATGCTGGCAGAAGATCGCAAAATTCTTGCCATTTTCCTCATCTCTGAGCACTTCTATGCTGGCGGACGCGGGAGCTATTTTAGAGATATTCCTCAAAGAACAGACCATTTCACAGGTGCCGCAACCGGTGCATTTTTTCGGATCAAAGAGAATACCGGAATGACGTCGCGGCATGAAATAGTCGGAGAAGGTTTTTTTATCTTCGCGACGAGGCCTGAGATCCTCAAGGGTGATAATATTATTTTGTTCGGCTGCTTGTTCCTGCATTACAGTACCTGTGAACACGTAACAAATTCGAAATCCGAAGCACGAAGCACGAAACAATATCGAATAACCAAAGTCCAAAACAACGTTTGTTTTGAACATTTGATATTTGGATTTTGGATTTGTTTCGAATTTCGATTTCGACGTGAGCGCTCAGACTTCGGTGAGCTCAGTCGAGCCGTCGAACGATATTCGAATTTCGTATTTTCCCGAAATGTCGGAAATATTTTGAACTTTGACATTGGGACTTTATTTGAACTTTGGATTTTGTCATTTGTCATTACGTATTCCTCAACATATATATTTCCCTCCTGCATCCGGGACAAAGTTCAAGAATGGAAAATATATTTGGGGGTTCTTCTTCCAGCCTGTCAAAGACAAAGTTTTTTACGGGAATTGGTAGAAACAGTTTACCGCAACGGCTGCAATATTTCATATCTTCGACCACATTTTCTTCAATGGCTATTTCCCTGAGAGCTCGAATCAGATCCCGGCAGCTTACCCCCTGTGGACACATGTCGGTTCCGGCATTACATTCGGTGCAGTACCAGATATTTTTATCCGTGATGATGTCATTTCCGGTTAAGGTCTTTTTAATCACCCCCCGTGGTGACATTTCGATAGAAAAATTTGTATACATCTCAGCCATGGGACATACTGCAACGCACCTGCCACATTCCACACAACCGTAGGCGCCGGAGGATCTCCTCGCGTTGGCAAGCCTGTCTTTTCCGTTAGTCATCCTGTGATTCCTTCCTTACATCCGCGGCACATACCTTGAATTCCGGTATCTTGGAAAGGGGATCAAGAACCGGATTGGTCAGCATATTGGCCCGCGCCTCTGCAAAGTGAAAGGGCGCGAAAACAGATCCCTTTGAAACACGTTTCGTTATTCGGGCAGTTGTTATAATACTTCCCCGGCGGGTTGTTATCTTAATTTTTTCTCCGTCCTTTACGTCCAGATGTACGGCGTCTTCCGGGTTGATCTCGGCATAGGCCTCTTCCGCCTCCCTGTTGAGAAAGGGTGATCGGCGCGTCATCGTACCGGTATGGTAGTGGGCAAACATCCTTCCCGTACTGAGATAATAAGGATAATCATCATCGGGCAGTTCCTTCGGTGGAGTGTACTCGGGAGTGACGAAAAGTCCTCTGCCCCGGGTAAACCGGTCTTTATGAAGATACTGTGTGCCGGAATGATCTGAATCAGGGCAGGGCCACTGCAGGCCTTCCCGCTCCAATCTGTCAAAGCAGACACCTCCGTATGCCGGGACCAGTGATGCAATTTCCTCCATGACTTCCCCGGGATGATTATAGGAAAAATCAAGTCCGAGGGCGCTTCCAAGAAGGCATAAAATCGTAAAGTCTTCCTTTGCATTCCCCGGCGGATCGATGGCCTTTCGTAAGAGCTGAAATCTCCGTTCCGTATTGGTGAATGTCCCGGATTTTTCGGCAAAACAGGAGCCAGGAAAGACGAGATGCGCAAACCGTGCCGTCTCGGTAAGGAAGATGTCGTGAACGATGAGAAAGTCGAGGGCCTTCAGAGATTCCAGTACATGATTGACATCGGGATCACTCAATGCCGGATTTTCCGCCATGATATAGACTGCGCGTATGTCTTTCCCTGCGGAACCGATGATTTCCGTAACAGTCAATCCCGGCTTATCGGAAAGTTCAACACCCCAGGCCTTTTGGAACTTATCCCTGATTGCGGGGTCACTGACGCCCTGATAGCCGGGATAGACATTGGGCAGGGCTCCCATATCGCAGGCGCCCTGGACATTATTCTGCCCCCGGAGGGGATATATGCCGGAATATTCTTTCCCCACATGGCCGCACAACATGGCAAGATCGCAGATGGCAAGGACATTGGCTGTTCCGCAGGCGTGCTGGGTGATACCCATGCAGTAAACTATGGCCGACTCTTTCGCTTTTGCGTAAGTTTCCGCTACCAGTTTAATAAGTTCGGGATTAATGCCGCATTCCCCGGAAGCTTTCTCAACAGTCCATGCAGAGATAAATTCATTTAATTCTTCGAAACCTTCCGTTCGCGCCTTTACAAATTCCTTGTCGTATAACCCTTCGTCAATAATGTGCCTCATCATGCCGCACAGCAGGGGTATGTCTGTCCCCGGATTGATGGGAAGATGAATTTTCGCGTTCTGGACGACTGCCGTTTTACGGGGATCAACAACAATAAGTGTTGCACCCCTGTCAACAGCCTTATAAATTTCCCCCATGATGATCGGGTGGCTCTCTGCCGCATTGGAACCGATAACGAGAAGACACTCAGCCCCGGCCAGATCGGAAATGGAATTCGTCATTGCTCCGCTGCCAAGGGTCTGTGCCATGGCAACAGTGGTCGGGGCATGACAAAGACGCGCGCAGTGATCTACATTGTTTGTTTTGAAGGCCATTCGCATCAGTTTCTGGAAGAGGTAATTTTCTTCATTGGTACACTTGGCCGAGGAAAGACCACCGACGGCATCACCGCCATATTTTACGGCAGTCTCACGCAATTTATCGACTGCCATCGGTATGGCTTCATCCCACGGGATTTCCTGAAACACATCGCCCTTTCTCAAAAGGGGTGATGTCAGCCGGTCCGGATGGTGGATAAACTCATGGGCAGACCATCCTTTTACGCACAGACTTCCCCTGGAAACGGGGTGTTCCCTGTCGGGGTAAGTGGCAACGGCAACGCCATCTTCGACCTTTATAATAAGGCCGCAGCCGGTGCCGCAATAGGGACAAATAGTCTTGATAAATTTAGTACCCATCTTTTCCCCTCAGCGAGTTTATCCATTCAGGATATTCCCTGCCCGTCTCGGGCTCTTTAAAGAAATCCGAAAGGATAGGTGATTTCCTCTCAGGATCAAGCCCCGCTTCGTATCCGTATTTTTCCTTGAGCGTTTTGCGCATCGAAAGCTGCAGATAGAGCAGGGGGATATTGACGGGACAGGCTTCCTGACAGGCTCCGCAGGCCACACATGTATCCGACAGGTGAAAGGCGCGTATCAGATGAAAGGTTATCATCTCTGCCGGTACGGCACCTCTTTGCACCCAGACATCATCCTCCAGCTTGCAGGGTTCACAAACGCAGATGGGACATGAATTTCTGCAGCCGTAACACTTGATGCACCGTTTCAGGACATTCGCCCATTTCTCCATCCTTTTTTTGTCATTGCCGATCAAAAATTCCCGGACTCTTTCATCCTGAAAGGGATCTGCCCCTGAAGCAATCTCGCCCGCGTCAAGCTTCACCGGATAAGGCCTGTCGCAAAGACATATGGCCGCCTGTTCCTGACTGCAGGCAATTCCAATCGTAAGAAGGGTTTCCTTTTCAATCTGGTTTCTTTTTGTCAGTTCAATCAGGGCCCTCTCGTCGCATCCCCGGCAGATGACAGCCAATCTGTAATCTTCGGGATAAGAACGTAAAATACTCATGAAAAGCTTCGCCAGCAACCATTTCGGTTCAAGAACGAGTGCATCTAATTCCCCGGGCTTTTCAAAAACATGGGGCTGGACGATATCCCACCGACTCTTCATAAGGCCGAGGACCCCATCGGCTTTTTTTTCTTCAAGAATCTGCTTTGCTATATTTTTTGTTTTCTCAAGCATAATCAGCTTACCACTCCAAACGGCGACAACCAGGGATCTAAGGGAGGCAGTACGGCTAACTCGTCAAAGAAATTTTTGATTATCTCTTCGAACTGGTGGTATTCATGGGCAGTTCCAAAACTGAGCAGCAATCTTTTCCCCCCTATCCCCGTTGTGTCCAGAAGATCTTTAAGGAGCTCAAAACGTTTTATGGAAGCATGGTTCGCATTGGTATAACGGCAGCCTCCTATGTGACACCCCAGGACGGCTACGCCGTCAATCCCGCCCGCCAGTGCCCTTAAAATTGCATCGGTTTCAACAAGGGCCGCGCATTCCACCGAGATGACACGAAACCGGGCAGGGAGAGAAACCCTCTTCTTCCCGGCGGCATCAGCTCCGATAAGGCCGCACCACTTGCAGGCAAAAACCAGGATTCCGGGCTGGTTCATTTTAACCTCTCGCACTATTATCTGCGTTCTGCTTTCTAAAACGCCCATTTTATCATTTCTCCAACCATGCGGTAATTATGTTCGGGTATCTGCATACTCCCGTTGGGGCATACGGAAACGCAGTTTCCGCATGCCTTGCATCTCATCATATCGACTTTACTGATATATCTGCCCTTTGTTTTTTCAAGATGACATGCATCGAAGGGACAGGCGGCAACACAGTTTCCGCAACCCGTGCAGAAGTCGGGAACAACCCGGGCGTGGCCTGATTTCGGACCGGGAACCCGGCTGAGTGTCGATGCGGCAATTTCACTCTGCCTTAAATACGAAACGGCCTTCATGGCTGCCGCTTTTCCCTGTAATATCGCCTGATCTGAAGCAACGGGCCATCTCGCGGAGCCGCAGATCAAGACGCCGTCCATCTTCGTTTCCAGGGGGTGCATCGGATAGATCTCCGATAAAAATCCGTAACGGTCAACTTCAATGCCCAGCATCTGGGCCAGACGGGCATTATCGTCATTCGGAACAAGGGGTGTACTCAAAACCACCAGATCTGTTTCGATCTTCCGTGTAATGCCGTTTACCGCGTCATACACTTCTACAGATTCAACATGGTCATCACCCATGATCCGGGGAGGCCGTTCTTCTTCAAAGCGAATAAACTGTATTCCCCTTGAGAGGGCATCCCTGTAATATTTTTCCAGGACATTTCCGGGCGTCATAATTCCCCGGTGGAGAATGAACACCTCTGACCCCGGGTCTTCCTCTGCCAGTCTCATGGCATTTTTAAGACTGGCGGGACAGCAGATGGTCGAACAATACGGCCTTTCTTCATTTCTCGCGCCGGCACACTGAATAAAGACGGTTTTTTTCACATCGAACGATCCTTTAAGAAATTGTCTTTCAATCTCCATCTGCGTGATTACATTCCTGATTTCACCGTAACGATAGAGACCGGTCGGGAAAAATATCTTTGCACCCGTTGCAATAATGATGATTCCGGATTGAATGGAATTATCTTTTCCCTGAGATGCAAATTGAACGGTGAAATTGCCGACATATCCTTCAATAGAAACGATCTTTGATTGAGGATATAATGTGATTAAGGGATTGTTTTCGACCTCGTCAATATAAGGGTTCAGTTTATTCGCTGCGTCTTCACCGGTCGGGTACAATTGTGAAATCAATCTCAGCATTCCGCCGGGGGCATTTGCCCTTTCGAGGATGTTAACCTTAAAACCCGTTTTTGCCAGTGATGCGGCGGCGGCGAGACCCGCTGGACCGGCGCCTATTATCAGGGCATCCGGATGAACGGTCACAGACATGTCTTCGGATTTTTCTTTATGCTGGAGGGCAGAGATGCCCATATTTAAGAGATCTTTCGCCTTTTTTACGGCGCCATCAGAGTCGTTGTTGTGAATCCACGCGCATCCTTCCCTTATGTCCACCAGTCCGATTTTGTGCCGCTCCATTCCCTCTTTGATGAGACCATTGACAGGAAGATTGCCTCTTGATAAAATCGAACAGGCAGCGATTAATACCCTGTCAGCCTTGCTTTCATTTATTTTAAAGGCTGCCTTTTCTATATCCGTTTCAAGACAGAGGGAATCAACAATCGATAATGAAGAAACAGAAGTATCTTTTGATAATTCTTTCCTGAGAAGATCGAAATCGATTGTATTATCGATCTCTCCGAAACACCTGCATAGAAAAACAACAATATTCGCCATATTCTATTCTACCGCTGATCAGATTCTTTATTCAGAACTCCCATTGCGGCGGCAGATGCCTGGATGACAGATTCTGCAACATCTGCCGGTTCCAGACCAAAACCGCATGCAAAATTAGAAGTCTCATCTGATTCTGTATTAAAAAAGCCTTCTTTATCCATGGGGGGAATCGCCATCTTTTCAGTCCGTCCCGGACGGGACTGAATCAGGGAAGGCTGAATGTTTCCGTTCAATACAACCATGTCAAATTTCCGGATCTCTCTTTTTCGTGTCATAGTATTTTCAAATTGTACCGCGATTCCATCACCATCGGGCAGGGGATGAATCAGCCCCGGCCTTCCCCTGATAAGTTTGACCTCAGTACCTTCAAATTCCCTCAGGGCATATCTGTAATAATCCCGTCCCACCGTTCTTAAGTCGGTATAAAAGATATAACAATCGATCGTTCGATTTCTTCTTTTTATCCACCCTGCCTGCTTGAGGGCATGCATGCAGCAGACGGCCGAGCAGGAAGGGATCATCCTCAAATCCCTCGCTCCGGCGCACTGAATAAAAGCAATATTTTGAGGTACGGAATGATTCGATCTTTTAACTATTTCTCCTTTATTGATTCCTCCTTCTGCCGTCCAGTTTTCAAATTCCATGGAGGTCATGATATCGGGGTGGGTACCGCTTCCGTATTCCTTGAGGTGACTGAGATCAGCCTCCTTAAAACCGGTAGCCCATATGACATCATTCACGTGAAGATTTATTTCTTCTTCCTTCAACTCTATATTAATGGCCCCTGTCGGGCACACCTCCGCGCAATCGCCACATTTTGTGCAGGTAGTATCATCGATCACGAAAGATGGGGGACATGCATGTTCCCAACCGGAGTGGATAGCGCTGGCCGGGCACTCCTCCACACATCGCCCGCAGAAAACGCATTTCTTTTCATCTATGTAATGGGGATTCTTCAGGATAACGGCTGAGTACTCACCGCTTTCTTTTTTCAATTCTTTTACGTGAGACAGGGTATGTACAGTGATTAAAGGATGTTCCATACATTTTTTAATATCCGTCCAGAGGGGACAGAAGGCACAGTGATCAGTAGGGTAGAGCTTGTCCAGTTTTGAAACCTGACCGCCGAGATGACTATTGCTTTCTACCAGATGAACAGACTGGCCCGCATCGGCCAGATCCAGGGAAGCAGTAATACCCGCCACACCACCCCCGATTACAAGTACGGCATCTTTTCCCCTGTTATGAATACACTCAGAATCAGCCATTAATCCTTTTTCCTTGCTCCCTGATCCTTGTACCTTTTAATTCAAAATTTAGAATTCAAAATTCAAAATTGTCTTTTCCTTGTACCTTTCACCTTTCACCTTTCACCTTTCGCCTTTATCCTTGAACCTTATTTCATAATCCCATAATGTCTTGCAAGTTTTTCGATTCGTTCCGCAAACCATGTTTTGAAGTCGGGCGGGGGAAACTCGTAAGGTGCCACCCGATCCTCAAGACGGAAGACGACCCTGTTTTCTGAAGGATTATATCGTTTTATCTTGTCGTAATGGACAACAATTGCCTTGGGCTCCACGGGGCACCGCTTCTCGCAAGCGCCGCAACCAGTGCAGTTTTCTTCTATGACGACGGGAAATTGTCTGCTTTCCAGCTTGATAGCATCATACTTGCAGGCCCTGTAACAATCCTTGCATCTTCTCTTTTTCTGCCAGGAAAGACATGTGTCATGATCGATTACCGCATTTCCGATATCGATCTCTTCTTTCGGTACCTTCTTGATGGCTTCGGTGGGACATATTCTGACACACTCCATACACAGGATACACTTTTTCCAGTCGAGAACCGGCGTGCCCAAATTTGTTATGCCGTCAAAAATGCCGGCAGGCTTAAGTGCGTCGGCGGGGCACACGTCTACGCATCTGTAGCATCGGGTACAGTACTTCAGGAATTCACCTTCAATGAGTGCTCCCGGTGGACGGGGCAGAGCCTTCGCGCCGGTTATCTTGAATATGAAAAATACGATAAAGGATACGCCGCCGCTTATGATAACCTGAAATAAGTCCCTTCGGGATATATTCATGGATTTTATCAGTTCGTATAAAGAAATGGCGGAAAGGAAATGTGTCACTCCTTCCCGCCATGAAAAACAAAGAGGTTTACAGGGCTTTCTTTGCCTCTCTCACATCATCGATAAGGTATTCGAGGTCATACGCCTTCAATGACTTGTCCGTCGGGATACCTTTCTCATCCCAGCCGAAGTAGGAGTATGTGGCCTCTTGCATCTTCTTCGTATCTTCCGCTGTGAAGATAGCGCCTTTCTTCGGTCCCTCGGGCAGTTTTTCCGTCGTGAACCGCTTGGGCAGGACATCATCCTTGCGGCTGATACCTTCTCTTACCTGGAAGCAGCGCTCCAAGGTAATGATACGCTTTCCAGTGGTCCAGTACTCATCATCCGACATGTTCCATCCACAGAGCGGGTTCAGCATGGCCGTGAATATGCCGGGTGTTTCTTTACCCCACGGATAACCTCCAACAAAGGAACACATGACGAGAGAATTGAGCATGGCCCATCTTGCCTGCGTTGCCGGAGTTCCCCCTTCGTGATGATCACCACCGCATGTACCCAGGGCATAGCTAGGTCCTCTTCCTTTGTCACCCCGGGGATCGTGAGCGGCTATCTCTTTTCCCTTCACATGGACAGCCCATGCCTCTGAACCCTGGCCAATCTCCTGGGACATCTTCCGAACGCCCTTGGCAAGAAGCTTTCCGCCTTTTCCGTCCTGATATGCCATCTTCCGGATCATCTCAAGGTATGCATCGGCATCACCCCATTTGAGAGCAACGCCATCCAGATCACCAGGTTTCAAGACTCCACGGTCGATACATTCGGTGGTAAAAGCGAGAACGCCTCCGGTGGAGATGGCGTCTATGCCCATGGCATCACAGAGTTCAATCATGGCCATCATTCCAGCGAAATCCGACACTCCAAGATTGCTCCCCAAAAGACCTCCCGTCTCATACTCCGGTCCTTCGGCGATGAGGCCGGCATGTTTCCCTTCGCGAATGACACCGTATTTCTGACAGTGAACCGGGCAATGGTTGCATGCCACATGTCTTTTCCAGAAAGTGCGGTTTGCCTCTTCACCCCCGATATACTCGATATCGGGATACCATGTGGTCTGGAAGTTCTTCGTAATCAGCGAACCGGAAACCCAGTGCTTCAGCTCAAGAAGACCGGCGGTACCCCATCTTTTGATACCCTGCCAGCCTTCTTTATCAACGGCCAGTTGTTTGGCGGCTTTAGCTGCCTGATAGAACTTCTTGTTATCCGCCACGGGAACGGCCTTCGTGCCACGCACGGCAATACCTTTTAACTTTTTATTACCCATGAGGGCGCCGGTGCCGGTTCTGGCAGCAGCTCGAAAACGCTCAATGATAACGGCGGCAAAAGGAACACCATTTTCTCCTGCAGGACCGATAACAGCCGTTCTTGCATAAGGGTCATTGATCTCCTGCCTCATTGATTCATCAGCATCTTCAGTCGTTTTGCCCCACAACTTTCCGGCATCCCTGAACTGAACCTTATCGTCCTTAATATAGAGATAAACGGGTTTTTTCGATCTTCCCTTGATATAGATTCCGTCCCATCCGGCCCACTTGATTTCATTGCCGAGATGCGCGCCGACTTCGGCGTGACTGAGAAGTCCGGTGTAGGGACTCATGTTTACAATGCTGGTCCTTGTGGACACACAATAGGTGCCGTTAAGGGGGCCAACACCAATAAAAATAAAGCTGTCTTCTGCCAGGGGATCGTGGTGAGCTTTATACTCTGACGTCAAAAAATAACCACCCATCCCGGCGCCGCCGATATATTTGCGGCACTCATCATCGGAGATTTTACGGGTTTTATATTTTTGTCTCGATAAGTCGATCTCCAGGATCTTTCCGAAATTTCCTCCCTTAGGTGCTGTCATGATCCTGACCTCCTTTCCCCTGTTTTATTTGGATAGAACAAGAGTCCCATCAGGTCTTCTCCTGCCTCCTCGGGGGTAACATTTCTGTAGGCCTGGTTTACTCCAAAACCCAATTTATTAGCCATGAGGCATGGACCTTGAGGATTTCCGGATTGTTCGAGGCATGCTTCCACACATTTGGGATCACCACCGCACAGATCGCACATAAGCGGCTTACCGGTGTCGGGATTCCTCCGGATGAACTGGGCGGGACAGGCTTCTATGCACTTGGAGCACTTTGCGCCAAGACAGACCTTTTCGTTCAAAATGATTCCGTTGGTCTTCGGATCTTTCTGGATCGCTACTGGAGTGGTGGGGCAGGCTTCAATGCAAGGGGCATCATCACAGTGCCAGCAGATGACAGGAACGTCAACAACATTCTTGAACTTCAATACATGAACCCTGGCGACCGATGGTCTGACAACTCCTGTATGATGGACGGAGCAGGCATACTCACAGGCACGGCAGCCGGTACAGTTTTGCCTCTCGGCAAAGAGATACCTCAAGGCCGGTTTTTCTACAGGTTTTGCCGCTTCGACAACTTTTGGTTTGATACTACCAACAGTTGCTAGTGCAACTGCCCCCCCTGCTGCTGTAACAGCGGCTCCTTTCAAAAACCCGCGGCGAGTTGTTTCCTTCCGGAGCACATCAGGGAATTTCTTTTTTTCACTTTCCATGGCGAAACCTCCATCCTGATCGTCTATTAGTCTTTATTATCAACAACTTCGTTTTTTGCGCAGATGTTGATGCCGGCGGCGAGAGGCTAATAGCTGAAAGGATTAAAGATTAAGGGATTAATCCTCTAATCCGGAAATTTGAGCTTTGAATCCTTTAGCCCTTTGCCTTTGACCTTGCGGCTTTGCCGCCTCAGGAATTTAATTCAACACCTCCCTTCTGATTTTCTCGTACTCACGTTCTGAACAGCAAGTCGATAAAACGTAAAAAAGATTAAAATGAGAATTTGATCACCATGATCTTAAAACGATCCAGCATATCGCTATGACAACAATATGCCGTTATGCTTTTTTTTGAAGAATGAATTAAAGGTAAGAATATATATGGCGAGACAAGACATACGAATGTGTAGAAAGGAAAATACGGAGAATGATTATGCGTTCGATGCGCCCGTGAAATAACCATTGTATTGTCACCATACTGAGGAGCTTATACAAACAGTTATGTAAAATTTAACCTCCTTTCCAATCACGGGAGGCTTTCCCGTTTCCGGGAAAACCCGTCGGTGTGATGCCATGGGATAACCTTTAGGCAGACACACTCGAAGGCTTACAAGATATCTACTTTTCTACGCCCGTATAAATATTTTGTCAACAGAAAAAATTAATTTTAAAGATGTTCGACCAGATCCTTTTGTGTTAATCTCATTCAGGCGATTACTAAAATATTTTGAATGATGATAAAATATAATATAATAAATCAAATAAGTTGAGAAAATCTATTTTAATGGAATCGCAATGAATTTTCCTGACCTGTTAAAAAATATACTGGCTGACGACGCGACGAAGCGTAAATTATGGAAGGATGGAAAAGGCCCTCCGGGGCTCAGTGGTTTTTCAAAGGTGATACATGAACACTTCCTTCGACTTACCCTGTACAATCCCCTGGCACTCCTTGCAGTTATTGTCTTCACCGGAAGCCTCTTCTTTCCCTGGTGGTATGCCAAAGTTTACGAAAACTATTACACTATAAATGCCTATGCCTTTATTCTTCAACACGATCTGCCCCCCGAAGGCATAACATTCGTTATCGAGACACCGATCGTTGCCGTTGTGTTTCTCATTTTCATGCTGGCAGGATATTTTTTTCTCGTCTTCTGGGGAAGCACAATAGAAGGGAAAAAGGGGAAACTCTTTTTATTCTGGAGCGGCCTGTTTATGCTCCTGTATACGGCTGGTTTCTACGGGGCTCTCCTTTTTGCCACTCATAGAATCGGCCAGCCCGTTACGGGCTATTCTTCCATTGCGTATACCGTGGAAGTGGACAGTTTCATGACCTTTTCGAAGGCTTATTTTGTTGCAATCAGCGCGGGGGCTGTCTGTATGATTTCAGCTCTTGTCCACGGTCGGTTTAGCATAAAGTTACACTGAAAGAAATCTCACGAACATGACAACATATAAAGACCTTTTTCAAAGGAATTATGGCATCTTTTCCGACGAAGAGCAGGAAAAGATACGAAAGGCAAAAATTCTGATTATAGGGTGTGGCGGTATAGGCGCAACGGTTGCCATTATGCTTGCCCGTTCAGGGGTGAATCATTTCATGCTCATAGACTGTGATGTCTATCATCCATCAAACATGAACAGACAAATCGGGTGCTTTACCGATACGATCGGTGCAAATAAAACACAGGTTATTAAAAAAGATATTCAACGAATTAATCCCGAAGCCACAGTTACTGTCTATGAAGAACTCCTTACCCATGAAGAAATTGCCCGACTTATTCCTGAGGTCGACATGGTCTTTCCTGCTGCAGACGATTTTGCCTTCAGTCTTTTCGTTTTTCGCGACGCGAAAAAATCAGGTAAACCTTCTCTCCTGGTAGTTCCATCAGGAACCTGGGCAAATGTAAGTATCATAAATCCCGACAGTCCTCTGCCGGAAGATATTGAGGGTGTTCCGAAACTTTCAACGTACGAAGAACTTCGGGATATTCTTGAGATGCGAAAGTACAAATTCGGGACTTACTTTTATGTTCCCCTGGCAGACTGGAGGATCGATTATTATCGTGCTTTTATAGAAGAAAACCTGCCTCCGACCCAGATATGCCCGACCGTGTGGCTGAGCTCTGCCCTTAGTTCTTTTGAAATATTGAAGCGCCTGAGTGGAAAGTGGGAGCCCGTGGCTTCTCCACGGTACTGGAGTATTACGCGAAACAGGATCAGAATCAACCGCATCAATGGTTTTTGCCTGCAAACCCTTCTGGTATGGCAGAGAAGGCTTATGTGGAAGGTTTTTCAAACGCGATTTGGGCCTTTTCAGGAAAAGCTGCAATCCATATGGTGGAATCTGTATTATACATGGATGAAAAACAGGGAGTCCGGTGGGCAGCCACGCGATCATTAATATGAAAATGTGCCTATGATGGATCTGAACTATAATAACCTGTTCGGCCGGAATCTCGGGATCTTTACCGCTGATGAACAGGAGCGAATCAGGGATGCCCGGGTGGTGATTATAGGAGATTCAGGCACAGGTGAAATTCTCTCTACACTCCTGGTCCGCTGCGGTGTTACGAAACTGATCGTGGCCGGCGAGGATACTTATATTCCATCCGACATGAACCGTCAGGTCGGCTGCTTCAGTGATACCATCGGGAAAAATAAAGTTGAAGTTATCCGTGACACTGTTCTTTCCATCAATCCTGATGCCCGGATCACTGCATACAATCATCTCCCCGCGGGAGAGGAGATGGACCGTATAATTCGTTCCGGAGATATTGTAATACCGGCAGTGGATGATCTTGCCTACAGTGTCTTGCTTTTTCGTACAGCCAGAAAATATGAAATTCCCGCTGTACTGTGCCTGCCGTCAGGAACAACAGGGTGGGTCAGCGTATTCAGGGGGGATAGTCCCGCCCTGGAAGACATGTTTGGAATACCAAAACTTGATTATCACGACCTCGTCAGTGTAATGCGCACGGAAGAATATCGCTGCGCCCAGTATAATTACGTTACCTCAGGGGACTGGCGCGTTGACTGGTTCTTTAAATATTTTACCGGAAATCGTCCCCTCGCCCTCATCTGCCCCGTTGAATGGATGGCTGCCAGCCTTGCCGCCCTGGAAGCTTTGAAGGTTTTATCGGGAAAGTGGCCCGCCATGGAGGCGCCTCGCTGCTGGTATCTGAGAAAGGGAAAAGTTTCGGCTTCAAGGTTCAGTCCCCTTATAAGATATCATCGCAAATTGGGATGGCTCATTTTCGGCTCCGATCGGGGAAAGATTCCGCATAAGCTGACTCATCTAATCTGGAAGAAATTCTTCGAGTATTTAAGATGACGGGAAATATTAAGCGGTGATCAATATTTTAAAAATTACCCTTCCGCCCTCTTCAGATATTCATCCCACTGCTTGTCCACCCAATCCTGGAGCTTGCTTAACTGTTCGATGTTCATCTTTTTAAACCGTCCCTGTCTTTCCACGTAATGGATGAGGGGAAGCCTTTTTCCTCTTTCTGACAGCGTCTTGCTTCTGCCGGTAAAACGGAATTTTCCATCCTCTATTTCAAAAAGCACAACCATCCCGGTTTCAACAGCCAGCCTTCCGATCCTGATTGTATCTTTTATCGGGTACATCCAGCCTGGCGGGCAGGGTGAATAGATGTGCATATATCTGGTTCCTCTTATCCTCTTCGCCTTAACGAATTTATCATAAAGATCAATGGGATAAGCGGGAGAGGTCGTTGCAAGATAGGGGAGATCATGTGCTTCCATAATCTTTATAAAATTCTTTTTGTTGTCCTGTTTAGGCACTATGGGTGTGGTGGTAGTTATAGCGCCCAGCGGGGTCGCGCTTGAGCGCTGGGTTCCCGTATTCATGTACCCTTCATTGTCATAACAGACGTATATGAAATCGGTACCCCTCTCCGCCGCTCCGCTTAATGCCTGAATGCCCATGTCATATGTTGAACCGTCTCCGGCAATGGCAGCGACGGTGATATCTGTCTTGTTCAGTGCGTTCAGCCCTGCAACAATTCCGGAGGCCGAGGCCGCAGTGCTGGCAAAGGTAGTATTAAGGCAGGGTATGGTAACCGGCGTGATTGGATACAATCCGTGCAGTACGCAAAGACAGCTCGCCGGTAACGTTATGATGGTATCTTCCCTCAGTGCCTTCAGGAGATAGCGATAGGCCAGTGTAAGACCGCATCCCTGGCAGGCCCTGCTTCCCGGCAGGATATACTCTTTTTCGTTTATCTTGAATATGTTATCTTTCATCATTTTACCCCGTATAGCAATTAAGCCATTTTGTTTCGTAATTCGTACTTCCCGCATCAACCGTGGCAAGCGTGGCTTTACCCGCCTCGGCGAGCTCCCGCGGCTTGACATCTCTCCCACCCAGTCCCGCAATGTAATTTTGAACGGGCGCCTTTATCTCTGTTCCATACAATGCGGCCTTCAGGTCGGAGCAGAGCCCTCCTTCGTAACCGTAGCTGATACCTTTTTCAAATATGACAATGGCCCTGGCATTAGCAAAAGCGCGGGCGACTTCATTTTGGGGAAATGGTCGAAAAACCCTGATGCCGACGACACCTGCCTTTACACCCTCGGCTCTCAGCATGTCGGCCGCAACGGTAGCCTCGGTGGAAATTGATCCCATGCCTGTCATGATAAGCTCGGCATCTTCCGTCATATATTCCCAGAGCATTCCGCCATGATCTCTCCCGAAGGTAGCGGCAAATGACTCGTTTGTCTGTTTAATGACTTCACGGGATTGATCGAGGGCTGCCTGCAGCTTGTATCTCATTTCCATATAGCCGTCACAGAGGACGCCTTCCGGGTTTTCTCTCCTCCATGGGAACAGAACCGAATTTATCGTCCTGGGATCTTCCGGCGAAAGGATGGTATGGGGTTTGTAGGGGGGAAGAAATTCCCTCACCATATCCTGGTCAGGTATTTCCACTGGCATCATGGTATGGGAAAGGACGAAACCGTCATAGCAGACCATTACAGGAACGTAAACTTCCTCGGCAATCCGGTATGCCTGGATGACCGAATCGATAATCTCCTGATTATCCCGGCAGTAAATCTGCATCCAGCCGGTATCCCGCTGGGAAAGTGAATCCTGCTGATCATTGAATATTGACCATGGCGCGCCGACTCCTCTGTTGACACAGCACATTACGATCGGGAGCCGCGAGCCGGCCGCCCAGTGAAGCTGTTCGTGCATGTAGAGAAGCCCGTTGGAGCTTGTTGCTGTAAAGACCCTGGCGCCGACGGTGGATGCCGAGATGCAGACTGTCATGGCCGAGTGTTCACCTTCGACTCTTACATATTCTGCCTTCAGTTCCCCTCCCTCCACATATCTGGAAAGGGTCTCGGCCAGCCCGGACTGGGGGGTTATGGGATAGGCGGCAACAACCTTGGGTTCGCAGAGCTTTACAGCCAGGGCCGCGGCCTCGTTTCCTGTTATGATCCGTACATCACTCATCGACCTCTCCTTCTCTGACCATTGTAATTGCATTGGGAGGACACTCTTCCGCGCATATCCCGCAACCCTTGCAGTAATCCAGATCAATCTCAACGGGTATGGTCATCTTCACCACACCTTCCGGACAGTACAGCCAGCAGAGGAAACAGGCGGATTTTCCTTTTGTTGTCGGGATGCATTTGGTTTCATCAATAACAGGTCTTGCGTCTCTCCAGTCACCTGTTCTGCCGGCCTCGCCCACGGCGGGAACACAAAGGGCTGATATGTTGTAGTCTCTTTTTTCCATAGGGTGTCCATTACCTCTCTTTTGTTGCTTTGACGATAGTTTTTTCAAAGGCAGCCCTCACGGCGGAAAAATTCGCAACAGCCATGCCGCCGGACATTTTTATCCTCAGCCCCTTTTCGATGTTTTCCAGGGAGACGAGTCCTGTAGCCCTGGCAAAGGCACCGAGCATGGGAGTGTTTACGACGGGCGTGCCTGCTACTGTAAGGTATTGTTCCCGCGCGATTCCCGAAGCATCAACCGTTGCTACATCAAGATTCCCGTCGATGTCGATTTCTTCAGGGGACAGGCGTGTATTGATGATGATTATCCCATCGTCTTTTAATCTTCCGAGGATATTGACCATCGTCAGAAGAGACTCATCGAGGACGACCGCAATATGGGCTCTGTCAATCTGGGAAACAGTCCTGATCGGTTCATCGGATATCCTTGTTGACGCCGTCAAGGGAGCGCCCCTCCTCTCGGGCCCGAAGGTCGGCGCCGATGTTATGCCCTTGAATCCCTGAAGATAGGCCGCCTCTCCGAGAATCTGTGCGGCGAGTACGACCCCCTGACCACCTCTTCCATGCCATATGACTTCTTGCATTTTATCTTCCTTTTTGGACCTTGTCTTGCTGTTATTGTAAAAAGTGACATAAAAAAAGGCCATGGGATTTTGCCCATGGCCTTCAGGAACGTTGTGATTTTATCGGATCATTCCCTAAATATGACAGGCCCCGGGCGTATACCCAAAAGAAGAGTGAGGCACAATAAGCTCAACAAACCGTTCATTTTCAGTAACTCTCTTCTTATGGAACCAATCATTTCAGACTGTAACCTCGATAATAAAATTTCAGTTACGCTATAATAAAATAATTTGAAAGTCAAACAGTATTTTTGCTTTAGTTTGATTGACGGGTGAACGGAGATTTGTTAAAGAATAAAGGCTAAAGG
>CAZGAK010000029.1:0-26496 GCA_964523565.1 uncultured Syntrophaceae bacterium
TATCTATATGCCCAATATTGCACAACTATATTTTTGCAACTGTTGAAGATGAGTTTGAAAATTAATTGAATAGATTCACAAAATAAGATAACTTACTATGGAAAAAATCTGCCTTCGTAAATACAAGTTAATTATTGCTATCGATTTTGGCAAGAGCGAGCCTGCAGAAAAAAGTTTCAAGTTTCAAGTTGCAAGTTCCTGGAATAATTAAAAGCTAAGGCGGCAAAGCCGCAAATCCGAAATTCGAATATCGAAATACGAAACAAATCCGAATATCAAATAACAAATTTTCGAAACTGTTTTGGACATTCGAATTTAAGGTTTTGATACTGTTTCGAATTTCGTGCTTTGGATTTCGAATTTACTTTCCGCCAACATCTGCGCAAAAAACGCAGTTGTTGAGAATTAAATTCCTTAAACTTGATTTTGATGCATGTTATGATGGTTGAAAATGGCTGAAAACGGAAATATTTCAAGACGCAGTTTTGATTTATACGCCGCAAATCACCGCCTCTGCGCCGAATTTATCGAACCGGTCACAGATAATTCTCTGAATACGAAAACCACACTTGTCTTTCTCCACGAAGGTCTGGGCTGTATTCCCCTGTGGCGTGATTTCCCGGCTGCCCTGTGCGAGGCTACGGGTTGCCGGGGCTTGATATATGATCGATGGGGATATGGCAAATCAGATCCCCTGACGGTCGCAGGCCCAAGGGAACTTCGATACCTTCATGAGGAGGCCCTGGGCAGTTTGCCTGAAGTTTTGAAACAATGTGACATCGATGATGCGATTTTAATCGGGCACAGCGATGGCGGTTCTATCTCTCTTATCTTCTCCGCTGTATATCCGGATAGAGTACGCGGGATAATCACTGAAGCGGCCCATGTATTTGTGGAAGAAGTAACACTTGCCGGTATCCGTGAGGCTGTTGAAGTGTTTGAAAAGACAAACTTAAAAGAAAAGCTGTTTAAATATCATGGCGATAATACTGAAATGATGTTTCGCGGCTGGGCAGATACGTGGTTGCATCCGGAGTTTCGCGACTGGAATATTGAAGAATTTCTCCCGAAGATTGTTACTCCCCTGCTTGTTCTCCAAGGGGAAGATGATGAGTACGGTACGCCTGCCCAGGTAGAAGCAATCGCCTCTCAAGTGGCAGGACCCGTAAAAAGTTGGCTCATCCCGCATTGCGGCCACATTCCTCATCACGATGCCAGGGATGTGGTATTAAAGGAGATGAAACAGTTTATTCTTAACCTCATGAATTGAGGCTCAATAATCTTCACAATTCACCGTACTATCAGTGTGTTGAGGTTTATTATAAAACTTGGGAAGAACGTTTTAACAGCGTTATGATTTTTTCGCTCCTGCGTTACGAAGGTTATATGCCGCATTTTGTGGTCATTTTCCCGTTGACACACAAGAGTCAACTCCTTATACTTCATTCACAAAAAAGCAGGTTCTTATCAAACAACGAGACAGCAAAAAACAAGACCTGATTCCCAATTGAATATGTTTATAAAGCTGAGATCTTTGCAGAATGTTCAATTTTGTTCAAGTTCAAGGAGGGCGAGAATTTTAACCACAGGAATATGTTGGATATTTCGAGGATTAAAATTTGAGCCTGACGCAGAAATTGGGCAAAAGGGGACGTTATGCAAAGGTCTCAAGCTGCGCATCATATTCATTATCACGTTAGTAATAATCCTGACTGCCCCGGGTGTTTCTTCACAGGATCGTCACCCCGGTATCCAGCTAATCAAGGACAAGGGGAAACTTGTCGTCGCTATGGTGAATGCAGATCACCCCCCCTTCTTCATGGTGAATGAAAAGGGTGAGCTGTACGGCCTGGACGTCAAACTGGGCAAGGACATTGCACAGGAACTCGACGTAAAAGTCGAGTTTAACAGAAAGGCGAAAACCTTCGACGAAGTAATCGCCATGGTCGTCCGTAAAGAAGCCGACGTGGCGATTTCCAAACTCAGTAAAACTCTGAAAAGGTCTGAAAAAGTCCTGTTCACAACCCCTTACATTGTTCTGAGACGGGGACTCCTCATTAACCGCCTCAAGATGGCCCAGACGGGAGACGATGGGGGCCCCATCGAATTCATTACAAACTTGAGAGGCGATATCGGGGTTATTGCCGCTTCTTCTTACGTGGATTTTGCGCGACGTATGTTTCCGAAAGCCTCCATCAAAGAATTCAGCACGTGGGAGGACGTTATATCGGCTCTCGAGAAGGGCTCTGTTCTGGCCGCTTTTCGTGACGAGCTGGAAATCAAAAAAATTATCCGAGCAAGGCCCGGCATTAGTTTGAAAGTTCAAACCGTTGTTTTCAAAGATACGAAAGATCCGATCGCCATGGCCGTATCATGGGACAATCCCTTCCTTTTATATTGGCTGAATGAATATCTGGAAACAAGGAACTTCGATCTGGATGCGGACAAACTCCTGAGCGAATATTCCGGAATATTTTCCTCCGGAAACAGATAAAGCGAACGAAAACGATGACCAAAGAAAAAAAACGTAACCCACTGTTCTCATGGAATCTGCTCCTGAACCCCTGGGTCGTCGTTGTATCCATGATCCTGGGAATGTTCATTGGCGCCTATCACAAGAGGTTTGCAGTAGGTCTTGCTCCGTTTGGAAATATGTATGTCTCACTGCTGAAGATGTGCGTTTTGCCCATTCTCATTTCAGCGGTGGCGTACAGCCTGGGAGGATTATTAAGAGCCCATGCGGCAAAAACATACCTGAAAAGACTGCTTGTCGTGTTTTCAGTCACACTTGTTCTTACCTGCGCTTTTGGCCTTGCCTCTGGTGTCGTGAGCAGGCCCGGAACAGGGCTTAATGAGGATATTCTTGGAAGGATCATCAACGATTCTCCTCTCGCACCCGACCTGGAAATCTTTTTTTTCCAGCCTAACGATCCCTCCGAACAGCTCCCAGGGTTGCTGAAGTTCGTTGTCGGTATCATTCCCGCCAACATTTTTTATTCTCTCACCAATGACAGAAATCTGCAGGTTCTCCTTTTTGCCATCATCCTCGGCTTCGCTATCGGCCTGATATCGACGAAAGCGTCTGACAACCTGCTCATCCTGCTCGATGCCGTATTCAAGGTCTTCTCGAAGATCATACGATGGATCATATATGCACTTCCGTTCGGCCTGCTCTGTCTTATGGCCGATCTCATTTCCAGGATCGGAACGGAAATTCTGCTTTCCATGATCAAATTTATCGTCGTATTTCACGTCTGCGCCACTGTAGTGCTCATCATAAAT
The DNA here is from genome assembly GCA_964523565.1 of uncultured Syntrophaceae bacterium. Taxonomy (GTDB): domain Bacteria; phylum Desulfobacterota; class Syntrophia; order Syntrophales; family UBA6807; genus CAZGAK01. The sequence goes on from CAZGAK010000029.1 coordinate 3,283, forward strand.
ACCGTTATTATCTGGAAGCGATCGGGATCATCCTTTACGTTTGTTCTGTCGGCCCTCAAAGAACCTATCATTCTTGCTTTCGGCACCCGCAACGGTTTCGCCACGCTCCCCTCTGCACTGGATGCTCTCCATGAAAAACTCAATTTCGACCAAACATCAACGAATCTGCTCGTTCCGCTCGGTCTAACCATTTGCCGATACGGAAACGTTCTATATTTTGCCGTTGCCATAATGTTCATCGCACAACTATATAACGCGTCACTGGGACTATCGGGAATGACGATGGCCCTTATCTGTACCGTTTTAGCGGGCATGGCTACCTCGGGAGCCACGGGAATCGTCATACTCTCCATGCTTGCTATCGTTCTCGAACCTCTGAGGCTCCCCTTAGAGGCGGTACTTATTCTCTTCATTGCGATCGATCCAATCGTTGAGCCCATGCGCACCGTCATTACCGTCCATTCGAGTTGTTCAGCAGCTTCACTAATTTCGGATCGTCCGGAAACACCAGGGGAGTATGCTTCGTGAGTAGTTTTAGGGTTTGGTCAAAAGGGGCCGTTATGCACAGCCTTCTGACTTGACTAAAGCTGAACATATCCCTCACCACCGTAGATAGGCGTCCTCTTTAAACCGAACAGATCGATCAAAAGGATATACAGGGCATAGATCTCGAGGCCGAAGGGCGGATATCCGAAATATCCAAGAGCGGGCATTTCAAAGATGTGAAAAACATCCACAAAAGGAACGGCATAGATCCATTTAGGCAGGGAATAAAAGTTCCACATCTCCCAGAAGAAACCGCAGGTCAGTGCCCCGAGGGCCAGTGCGAATACGGGGCGCCAGTTTCCTCTTTCGAGGTGTCTGAGAAGTGAAGGCGCCCCGAGTAACATATTCATCGAATCGAAAATAAGATAGAGACTCACCCAGACAAAGGGAAAACAGTAGCGCGGGAAGGCGATAACCGAGACGAGCATTACAATACCGATAAGAATAAAGATTACAAGTCTCCGGTTGTTGATGGTAATCCTGTGCCATTTCATAGAGCCTGCCAATAGGCGTGACGATGCCCACAGTTCTGCGGTAGAAAGTACAACGGGAATAACAATGCTGAAATGGAGTGAGGATCGAAGGGCATATTCAATTGAGCCGATATGACGATTATGAAGGTAATGCCAGTTCTGAAGGAACAGATTGAAAAACTCAAAGAGCCACCAGGCAGGGATGGAAAGCAGAAACATGCCCAGGTAGGCCTTCGGATTCCTGCTGAAAAGCGAGGTGCCGCCCAGTTTCCAGTTAAATGCATCCACAACAAGAGCGTAGCCAACCCAGAGGAAAAGAAAAGAATTTTCCCACAGGAACTGGATGCCGTCAGGCCTCGCCCATGCAAGGGGCCAGCCGATGGCGATCAACGCCAATCCCGTATATCCACGCTTTGGAAACCTGTATGTCACTGCCATGATTGTATGTCTCCTGCGCTGTTAGGAGGCTGTCCGAGAATACTCTTCTGCTGTGGACAGCCTCCCGGAATCTTTCCTGTTGTATCCTGTTATCTCTTTGTGTTAAATTTATCATATTATGAAATGCATAAGAAGGATTTTCATTCTCGTAGCTTTGTTCCTGGTTCTGATAAGCTCTGCATTCATACCGGATGCAAGGGCAGATGTGAGAGTTACGGTGACATTTGTTGCCGGGGGTGTCGCAGGCGGTGTATATTTTTTATTCTATTTGTCGACGGGTAATGCATCCAGCTGGCAGTATGATCTTACCGATACAACAGCTTTATTTAATCACAATCAGGAAGGTTGGCGAGTAGGGTATCCTCAGTTGATGTTTGTTGAGAGTGGTCGTTCGACATATACTCCTTACATGGAAATCATAAAAATTCAATTTTGATGGCTTTGTGAAAAGCGCCACTATGCCGACGCGTCGACATTATAATGGAAAGTAACATATTTAAAAGGGTATATCTACTTACGTAGCGTGGGGTCTCTGTGCCCCACAGAGGGGGCACGCTACTGGTAAATGTTAAAAACATGAACTACTTACAACACATTTGCAAATTTGAGTTCCTTGAAAGCTCCGTTATGCCGTTTATCCGCATTATAGCGGCAAGTAACTTTTACAAAGCATGTTTAAGACCGATAGGGGCATCGGTCCCTGCAATGTAGCAGGGCCTGTTCCCCGAACAGGCCGATGCTTTGTATCTGAATAGTGTCCAGAAAAATCAAAATTCCAAAATTTGGAGGGATATAGTCGTGTTGCAAAAAAAACAAAAAGAATGGGTGTTAGATCAAGCTATTGAAATTACAAAGGAATTTGCCAGGGGTGGCAGCGGAAGTCCTCCAGATTATTTATTGAGCAATGCTTATCGCTCAATACTCGGTATAATTGTTGAAATAAATAAGTCTGAAGATTGATGACTTAGCAAAAAGTCAAAAACTTGCCAATTTGTCATTCCCGCGAAAGCGGGAATCCAGTTCTTTCAACTATTTATGGACTCCAGCTCCCCGATCGGGGTCGAGGACAAGCTTCGCGGGAGTGACTCGACTTTAGACTTTTTACGAGTCCATCATAATTGAAATTACACATTAATATGGCTGCTTTGCCTCCAGTCTCCAGTTATTAAAGGGATTCTTGTACAGATAGGCATTCAGATATTTTTTCTGGTCGGTTACTTCCTTACCTGCCCAGGGCGGCAGGTCGAATTTCTGCTTCTCATCCTCTAATTCTATCTCTGCCACAACGAGTCCTTCATTGGCCCCTCGAAATTCATCGACTTCCCATATCAATCCGGCATACGATATACGATATCTTATCTTCTCGACGGGGGTATGTTCGCACAAACGGGCAAGCATATCTTCGGCATCTTCTTTCGGTATTTCGTATTCATATTCCAGAGTCGATAAATCATTTTCTCGCACTTTAACGGTTATAAAACCATTCTCGCCGGCTATTCTGATTCGCAAGACCCCGTCTTCTTTAAAATAGAGATAACCCTGACGATATAAAATGCCCGAGGTCTGCCCCCTCCAGGAATCGTCGACAACTAAAAATCTGCGTTCGATCTCAATTGCCATGATCCGTTTCCTTCTGATTTTCCATTTAATAAAATTTGATGGTTTCGTAAAAAGTCTTTTCAGAGCGAATCCAAGCATTTTGGGAAAAAGATGCTGGTAGTGACCGGCGTTAAGAAAATCTAACTGTTTGAGTGCGTTAGCACGAGTTTTAGATTTTTAGCCGGGCAATAACAGCATCCCCAAAATGGTTTTGAGCGAAGAAAAGGCTTTTTACGGGTTCATCAAATTTAGCATACTTATAGAAAAGTATCTATAGCTTGCCTTTTTGCCTTGCCTTATATATAAAAATGTTGACAATCAGAAAAAGGGTGAAATCAATTACAGTGCAGGATAATAAATTTATCCATTTATGCCAGCCAGATCCCTGCAAGTCTTGTGGAGCTTGTTGCGGGCTGTACAACTATGCAGACAGCACGAGAGAATCACTTGTTAAAAGATTGAGACGAGGGACCGCGTTGTTTCATAAGACTGTAAACGGGCAAGGTGATTTAGAAGACTTTTCCCGGATGATCAAGGAATCAGAACCTCAAACCAAAATTTATGAGGTTATATATTGCTGCGAATATCTCGGGTTTCTTGATAATAATGAGAAAAAGATTGGCTGTCTTCTTCATCCCCTTCAAAATGGGGGTAAGGACTTCAGAGATGCATCATTTTATGGCAGGGATTTATGCGATGGTCACTTCTGTCCCAGTTATCATCATATTTCACGCGAGGAAAAACTGGCCTTAATCAATATTATCGAAGACTGGTATCTTTATGGCCTGTGTATTACCGATATAGATCTTGTTAAGGAGTACTTTCGGTTCATAAGCGAGGGTATTGGTGAGATGCCATCGGCCGATAGATTTAAGGAAGGCGCACTTAAGAAGATTGCCCTTTGCTTTTTTTCGCTCAAGCTTTCCTGGTTGTTTCGGTCACCTGAGACAAACCGTTTTGGAAAATATTATTTTGACGGATCCCAATATATGATAAATCATATCGATTACGATGCCTTGAGTTGCGAGAGATCAAGGTTTGACAGGATATTCCTCAGCTTGACTTCGCAGTTTAATACCCTGGAAGAATTGAGAAAAGGAGAGGCCATAATACAGGAAAATATTGATGATTTTATACATAAATACCAGGAGGTATATTGACTCTTTTTACAGTATTGCGGTATGTAAAATCAAGAGAAAGGGGGCTTCGGGGTGAAAGAGATAAAGAAAAATATTCTTTATTCAAAAGAAACGATAGAAGAACGTGTAAATGAACTTGCAGAGACGATTTCCCGTGATTACGAGGGGGGAGAAATCGTTTTTGTATGCGTTCTAAAGGGGGCCTTCATATTTTTAGCAGACCTTACAAGGAGACTGAAAGTGCCCCATGTCGTAGATTTTGTAAGATTGGCGAGTTATGGTTCCGGGACGGTCAGTTCGGGGAAAATAACAATCACAAAAGATATCGAAACTTCCATAGAGGGAAAAGATGTTGTCATTGTTGAGGATATAATCGATACCGGAATAACCCTGGATTTCCTGAAAGACAGACTGAAAAAAAGTAATCCAAACTCTTTAAAAATCTGCGCTTTGCTGGACAAGGAAGAGAGAAGAGAAGTTGAAGTTGATGTAGATTACGTGGGATTTATCATAGAGGATAAATTTGTTGTGGGATACGGGCTTGATTTTGATGAAAAGTTTAGATGTCTGTCAGATATCTATGTAATTGAGGAATGAGAACCGGGAGAGGGAAGAAATAGTGATCATACAGTGTGAAAAGTGCGGAACAAAATACAGTTTTGACAATTCATTGATAGATGGGGAAGGAATATGGGTAAGATGCAGTCGTTGCAAGAATATATTCTTTCAAACCAACCCTGCGATAAAACAAATTGATGTTCCAGCCGATGTGACAGAAAGGAAATATGAAAAGATAACTTTTGATGAAGGGGTGAGGGAGATTGAAAAACAGCCGGAAAAAAGAGGTGGAGAGCCAGGGTTTGGGCAGGGGATAGAATTTGATGAGGAAGAGAAATCCTTTGATTTTCCATTAGACGAAGAACCTCCGCCTGAAGCTGAAAAGAAATTCGGCAGTTTTGATGAAGTCTTGCCGGATAGAGTTCCTGAGGATTATGAGGTGGTTACTGCAGGCGAAGATTGGCCAGGGGAGAAAAGAAAGGGGTTCTGGACCCCGGGCAGGATCGTTGCCTATCCATTGGTTGTTATCATAGTGTTTCTGAGCATTTATCTCTGGCTTTTTCCGCAGTTTGGCAGACAGATTTTCGATAAAGTTTTTCCTGTCCTGGGCATGAAGGAAATTTCAGGTGAGAAGAATACCGCAAAAGGGGCCGTCAGCATAAGTGAGAAAAAGGTGTTCTTAAAAGATATAAAAGAACGCCCCATGGAAAACAGGATCATTGGAAATATTCTCGTAATCGAAGGTATTGCCGTTAATAAAAACGACAGTCCTGTCTCGAATATCCAGGTGAGAGGGAAAATATTAGATTCGTCCGGGAATATTTTAGCGGAAGAGAAGTTTTATGGAGGTAATATCCTTACGGAAGAGGAGTTAAAAAATCTGACGGAAGAAGAAATAAAAGATGAACTTTCGAATCCTGATGGAAGCGATTTTACTAACAGAAACATACCTTATGAAGGGAAGATTTCCTTTATGATAGTGTTTAGCAACCCCCCGGAAAAAGCCAGTGAGTATTTGATTGATCTTGCAGGAATTAAGGGTGAATTAAGTCAATAGAATGAGACCTTTGTAGAATATTCTTTTGTTGAAGAAAATACGTTAAACCAGGGAGGCCTGTTTGTCACCGTTAAGAAAGGCCAGATTTGCCTTTTTATTATTGTTATTAATTTTTATTACAGGAACGCTGGGCTACCATTTCCTGGAAGGATGGACTTTCGGCGAATCTTTTTATGCGACGGTTGTTACCCTTGGCACAGTAGGATACGGCGATTTTTACCCTGTAAGCACGGAAGGGAGAATGTTTGCGGTTTTCCTGATCATCTTTGGTGTGGGTACCATGGCCTATACCTTCGCGATGGTAATGGAAAACTTTATGGAAGGCCGCCTGAGAAAAGTATTGGGGAGGGGTAAATTGAAAAAACAGATAGAAAGGATGAACAACCATTATATTATCTGTGGTTGTGGAAAGATAGGACATCTCATCTGCCGGGAATTGACTGATGAAAAAGTCGACTTTATCGTAATTGATAACAATCCGGAAGTTATCCAGAAGATCGAGGATGAAGGATTTATCTATGTGAATGGCTGCGCGACAGATGATAATATCCTGATAGATGCGGGCATAAAAAAAGCCAAAGGTGTTGTTTGTGTTCTTCCTACTGATGCAGATAATCTGTATGTTGTCCTGACAGCAAAAGAGTTAAATCCGGATGTTTATGTACTCTCGAGATTTGAGGATGAAGCATCGGAACGTAGATTGATAAAGGCAGGGGCGGATCGAGTCATATCTCCCCACAAAGTGGGAGGGATGAGGATGACTCTGGCTCTCCTGAGACCTGCCGTGCTGGACTTTATGGAAATTACAGTGGGGAGAAAGAGTCTTTCGCTTCGTATGGAAGAATTGAATGTTTGTGACAAATCACATGTTATTGGCAAGTCCCTGGCGGATTCAGGGTTGAGACGAGAATATGGTCTCATCGTCGTGGCAGTGCATAAAGGGTCGGGTCAAATGGTACTTAACCCCTCTGCCAATTACGTCATCGAGGAGGGAGATAATCTGATAGCCCTTGGCGAAGAAGAAAAGCTGGTTAAGTTTTCTGAAGTATGTCAAATATAATTGACGATGTAATAACGCCTTCCCTGACAATAGTTGGCGGATCAATAGTCACATCGACAATAGTCGAGCCCATTCCGCCCGGTGTCTGGCCGCCGTCTATAATGGCATCAACCCCGTTGCCAAGACTGTCTATAACGTCGTCAACTGACGAACATTCCTTCTGACCGGACAGGTTTGCGCTGGTGGCAGTAATAGCCCTCGAGAGGGTTTTTGCGAGACTGGTCGCAATGATATTGCTGGAATGACGAATTCCTATTTTCCCTGTTCCCGCTGTCAGTTTCTGAGGAACATTATGTGAAGCCTCAAACAGGAGGGTAAGGGCCCCTGGCCAGAACCTGTCCATGAGTTTCCTGCCCGTTTCAGGGATATCTTTTGCATATTTGATTACATCATTTTGCTTACCAATAATGACGGGAATAGGCTTGTTAAAACTTCTTCCTTTAATCATGTAAATTTTTTCTATCGCTTCCTCGTTTTCCGCGTCCGCACCTATGCCATAAAAGGTCTCCGTTGGATAGGCGATAACACCTCCTTCCTTCAGAATCTCTACGGCTTCCATTATTGATGATGCGCCGGGATTTTGGGGATCTAACTTCAGGATTTTTACCATTCCAGTTTATCCTGCTTTTCTTCGATATCTTCAGCCATATTTGCAATATATGTGTCCAGCTTTTGCCGGATCGCTTTATTTTCCAAGGCGAGTATTCTAATGGCCATGAGAGCTCCGTTTTTTGCTCCGGCTTTGCCTACGGCCATTGTGGCAACAGGTATTCCGCCCGGCATTTGTACAGTCGACAGGAGTGCATCAAGTCCATTCAATGATGTTGTATCAATGGGGATTCCTATAACGGGAAGAGTAGCTTGTGAAGCGATGACCCCTGCCAGATGAGCGGCTGCACCGGCGCCCGCAATGATTACTTTAATCCCCCTGTTTGCCGCTTCTCTCGCGAACTTTGTCGTTCTTTCCGGCGAGCGATGGGCTGAGGTCAGAAAGACCTCATGAGGAATATTAAAATCATTCAGAATTGCAATGGCTTCTTTCATGACAGGAAGGTCGGAATCACTTCCCATGACGATACTAACTAATACCCCGGTATTTTTCCCCATATCAATTTATCTCCGTTTTTTATTTAAAAATGAGCTCGCAAGACATTTACTGAAAATTCGAATATCGAAATCCGAAATTCGAAACAAATCCGAATATCAAATGTTGAAAACATTGATGGTTTCGTAAAAAGTCCGGGTTGAGTAGGGCAGGGCTTCAGCCCTGCATTAATTGAGTAACGCAAGGCTAAAGCCTTGCCCTACAGTTTACTCCTTACGTCTCCCTCCCCTTAATACCCTCCCGCCAGAGGAGGGGAAATCCGACTTTTTACGAAACTGTCAACCCTGGACCTTGAACCTTTAGCCTTGAGCCTTTAATGTCTAAAGTGTCTCCTCCCTGTAAAGATCATTGCGATGCCGTGTTCATCTGCTGCCTTTATGGCATCTTCATCTCGTATTGATCCGCCTGGCTGAATAATGGCCGTTACACCTGCTTCAGCGGCCATGTCCACGCCATCTCTGAAGGGGAAGAATGCATCGGAAGCAAGTACGGTCCCTTCGGTGGGCATATTTGCCTTCATCTTGGCTATTTTTACCGAATCAACCCTGCTCATCTGACCTGCCCCCACTCCTATCAGTTGATGCTTGGTAGCGAAAACAATAGCGTTGGACTTTACATGTTTTACAACATGCCATGCAAAGTCGAGGGCCTGGTATTCTTCTTCCGTCGGAGTTCTTTGGGTTACCACCTGGGCCTTTTTGATATCTTCGCCAATACTGTCTCTCTCCTGTATGAGAAGTCCTCCGACAACTCTCCTGTAGTCATAATCGGCAGCTCGGCCTCCCGCAGATGGTAAAATTTCCAGTATCCTCAGATTCTTTTTTGTGCCCAGTATGTCAACAGCATCCCTGTCGAAGCCGGGAGCAATAACGACTTCCAGAAATATTTTTGCAATTTCTTCGGCTGTTTTTTTGTCTACACGTCTGTTAAAGGCAACAATCCCTCCAAAGGCCGATACCGGATCGGTTTCCATAGCCTTTTTATAAGCCTCCAAAATGTCATCGCCCGATGTTGCCGCGCCGCACGGGTTCGAATGTTTCATTATAACAGCAGTGGGAAGTTCAAAATCAGACGCCATTTGCCATGCTGCATCACTGTCCATAATATTATTGTATGAGAGTTCCTTCCCCTGTAACTGTCTGGCATTTGATACCGCCGGGGAGGGCATTTCTCTTTCACGATAAAAAGCCGCTTTTTGATGTGGGTTTTCTCCATAACGGAGATCCTGGGCCTTGATGAATTGCATGGTATAGGTTTCAGGAAATTCTTTTTTTCCTTCCGGTGTCAACGTACCGAGATAATTTGATATAGCGGCATCATATCTAGCCGTGAGCTGAAAGGTCCTGGTCGCGAGGGTAAAGTTCGTGGCTTCGGAAATCTTTCCCCCGTGTTCTTTCATTTCTTGGAGGATCTTTGAGTAGTCGGCAGGGTCAGTTACGACTGTTACAAAACGGTAGTTTTTAGCCGCTGCACGGAGCATTGTAGGGCCGCCAATATCGATATTTTCTATGGCATCTTCCAGCGTGCACCCTTCTTTTGCCACTGTATCCTCAAACCTGTAAAGGTTGATTACAACCATGTCTATCATGTCGATGCCGTGTTCCTCCGCCGATTTTACATGTTCTTCATTATCCCGCAGGGAAAGGAGCCCTCCGTGGATTTTTGGGTGAAGCGTCTTCAGTCTTCCGTCCATCATTTCGGGGAACCCGGTGTAATCGGAAACATCTGTTACGGCTATGTCATTTTCTCTTAACTGTGCAGCGGTTCCCCCCGTAGAAAGGATTTCCACACCGTATATCTGTAATTCCCTTGCAAAATCAACAATTCCTCTCTTATCGGTTACACTGATAAGAGCACGTTTAATCTCATTTTCCATTCAAATTCTCCTCTATATTAAGTAACAAAGATGGCCTCGTAAAAAGTCAAAAATCGAGTTACTCCCGCGGAAGCGGGAGTCCATAAGTGCTTGAAAAACTGGATTCCCGCTTCCGCGGGAATGACAAAAGTAGCGTGAGATCTCTGTGCCCCACAGAGAGGGCACGCTACTTTCCTCATTGTATTTCAAAAGAATCAGTTAATACTGACGGCTGACAGCTGATCGCTGAGAGCTTTTTTATCCCCTTATTTTCTTCATATGGTCTATTCTTTTTTCTATCAGCGGTTTTGTGCCGATGTCGGGCCTGTGGTCTACGGGCCCTTTGACGGATGATACCGCCCGTTCTGCTATCTGTTCCGCTTTTTCGAGGTTTTCCGCTATTCCGACTACTCCGATGGCACGTGAAGTGGTCATATATAGGCCATCTTCCCTCTTGTCAACGGAGGAATAATATAGCTTTGCATCTTTTACGTCATCCACTTCAATTTTTTCAGAGGTTGATTTCGCGTCGGGGTGATCCTTTGGCAGGCCGTAGCCTTTTGGTACAATGTATTTACAGACGGTTGCTTTTTTTTCAAATTCGACCGTCAGTGTATTAAGTGTTCCCTCGATAATTGCCTTGCAGACATCGACAAAATCTGTTTTCAGAAGGGGGAGAGTGTTCATGGCTTCAGGATCTCCAAACCTGGCGTTGTACTCGAGGAGCTTGACGCCGTTCTTCGTTATAATGAAGCCGCCGTACATAACTCCTTTATAATACTCACCTGTCTCCTTGTAAATCGCCTCCGCCACTTTTTGTGTTATGGCAAGGCCTTCTGCTACATCCTCATCGGTCATAAAGGGCAGGGAATGATCTTCCGAAGAATAGGAACCCATTCCTCCCGTATTGGGTCCCTTGTCATCGACGAATCTTCTCTTGTGATCCTGAACAGGGGGGGTCGCGACGACTGTAGTTCCATCGGAAAGGCACTGTAGCGAAAATTCTTCGCCTTCCAGTTTTTCATCAACGATGACAACGGAGTGTTCTTTAAAAATTTCCCGGCAATGTTCAAGGGCCTCGGCCTTCGTCTGAAAATGGTCTCCCTGTACCATAACGCCTTTTCCGCCGGTAAGACCGTCGGGTTTAACAACAACTTCATCCAGTTCGCTCAAAAATTCTTCGATACCGTCCATTGAGGAAAAAACTTTGTATTTCGGATTTCCCGGGATGTCATATTTTTTCAGTAAATCTCTTGTGAAGGATTTGGAAGTTTCCAGCCGGGACAGTTGCCTGGTTGGACCTACTGACGGAATACCTTCTTTTTGTAAGGAATCGACGACACCATTATTGAGAGGATCTTCCGGTCCTATTATCGCGAAATCGATCCTGTTTTCTTTTGCGAATTGATTAATATCGTCTAAGTCGGTGTAATTTCCGATCCGGATATCGGCAGAAAGGGATGAAATGGCAGGATTATTCGATTTCATATACGAAAAGAGCTTCGGATTATGCCTTGATCGGGTCAACGCTTCTGCTATTGCATGTTCCCGCGCACCGTTTCCAATTAAAAGAACATTAACCATGATAGTACCTCCTGAATTAACCGCAAAGGTCTCAGTCTGTCTTTGAATTAACTTTCATTACAATAATTTACTTATATATCCTAAAAAAGGTATATTCGTCAAATGACTTTATGCTGGATTTTAACGGGGATTTTAACGTGTTGACTTTTCGATGAAATGAAGGTAGTTTTGAAGAAATGGACTTTCAAAATTCAAGGACTTTGAGATAGATTAGTATTGGACCACGATATTACTATAAAACTCTTTTTTTTATTCATCCTTTTGCTTCTTTCGGGGTTTTTTTCCGGTTCTGAAGCCTCGCTTTTTTCTCTCACCACACTCCATCTCCACAAAATGCAGGAAGATAAAAACCCTTTCTTTGCCTATATCCATAAGCTCCTGGCTTATCCCAGAAGATTACTGATCACTATACTGGTTGGTAATGAGTCGGTCAATATCACGATTGCAGTTATAACAACTTCCATTTTTCTGTATCTCTTTGGAATTGATGGAAAATGGATGGCCATAGCTGTGACTACCTTGACATTGCTCATTTTTGGAGAAGCCATACCCAAAACATTTGCCGTCAATTATCCAATAAGATTTTCCACATCTATATCACTTCCCCTGATGTTCTTTTACAAGGTAGGACGTCCCATCGTCTGGGTGCTGGAAAAGATATCCGATTTGTTTGTCTATTTATTTGGGAAGACCGTTCCCGTACAGAGTTCTGTGTTGACGGAGGATGAGTTTATAACCCTTGTTGATGTCGGTCATCAGGAGGGGGCTCTGGAAGAATCCCAGAGGGATTTGATCCACCGGGTATTTGAACTTGCTGATACCATGGTATCAGATATCATGACACCGAGAGTAGACATGTTTTGTCTTCCCATTTCCATGAGTGTGGAAGAAATGGGGAAACAGATTATCAAGGCGAGGTATTCAAGGATACCAATATATGGAATTGATAAAGATGATATCCTCGGCATTCTTCATGCGAAGCATCTATTGGAAGAAATTTCAAAAGGAAGCAAAACAAAAAGTATCAGAAAATTGCTGAAAAACCCGTATTTTGTTCCTCTCGAAAGAAGTGCGGAAGGCATGCTCAGAGATTTTCAGATGAGAAAAATACAGATGGCTATGGTAGTGGATGAGTATGGTGGTATCGAAGGTCTTGTAACTCTGAATGATATCCTGGGGAATCTTGTTGGTGACATCTATGATGAAGACGATGTGAAGGAGAGTTTGTTTCAACGGGTTGATAATAAGACGTTTGTCGTGTCAGGAGCGATGGACATTGAGGATTTTAATGAACTTGCCGAAACATCCATTTCCACAGAAGAGTTTGACACGGTAGGGGGATTTATTTTTCACCTCTTTGGAAAATTGCCTTCAAAGGGAGATGAGGTGGATTTCGAACAATATACATTCAAAGTGGAAAAAATTCGTAAGGCAAGAATTATGACGGTCAGAGTAGCAGGGAAAGAGGAGAAAAATGATGGATAATCTCCTGTCTTTCTGGTTTATATTTTTGTTTTTATGTTTGGAGGGTTTATTTTCGGGAGGAGAAATAGCCCTTGTTGCGGCTGACATAAATAAAATTCGAAACAAAGCGAAGACGGGTTCTCGTTCAGCAGTATTGACCTTGAAACTTCTGGACAAACCGGAATGGTTTTTGTCCACAACTCTGACAGGAACCAACATTTGTGTCGTTACGAATACCGCCATTGCGACATCCATGTTCATATCGATTTTTGGGGCTGGTCAGGGTGAACTTATTTCAATATTTGTCATGATTCCGCTTCTGTTAATAATAGGTGAAATGGTGCCCAAGAGTATTTTCCAGCAGCATGCGGAAACTGTTGCTCTTAAACTTTCATGGTTTATCTGGGTTTCTTCGCTGATTCTTTACCCCATTGTCTTTGTGGTATCAAAGATCTCGCGGGGCGCCCTTTATGTTTTCTCACGAGAAAAAAGAACGTTTTATACGCCATATATAACCAGGGCAGGTTTGGAATTCCTCCTCCAGAAAAATGGAGACCAAAGTGATATTATGACGTCAGAAAAGGAAATGATACAAAGAATCTTCGATTTTCCTGAGTCAACGGCTGAACATATCATGGTCCCCCTGTCCAATGTAACCGCCCTTTCGGCGGATACGACGCTGCGTGAAGCTGCCATGATTATTACTGAAAAAGGATATTCACGTATACCCGTTTATCGTGACCGAAGCTATAATATCATAGGTATGCTCCATTCTTTTGATCTCTTGGAGGTGCTTTACGGAGAGGCTGCAAAGTCGGCCTCATTATCTGAAAATGATCCCATAGAGACCTGTATCAGGGATGAAGTATTGTATGTGCCTGAAACAAAACCAACGGATGAACTCCTTTTTGAGTTGCAGAAAAGGGGTGAACACATGGCAATAATCGTGGATGAATATGGAGGCGCTGTCGGTATAGCCACTATTGAGGATATTCTGGAAGAGATCGTCGGTGAGATTGACGATGAATATAGTGATGAAGGTAATATGTTATACAGAAAAGTGGGGCCTGGAAAGTATCTGTTTAGTGCCCATGTTAAGATGGATTATGTAAGAGAGATTATTCCCGTTGAGATTCCTGAAGGCGATTATGAAACGCTGGGAGGTTTTCTTTTATATATGATGGGAAAGATTCCCCGGAGGAGTGAGAGCTTTAGAAGTGGCAAAATCCTTTTTATTATTGAAGATGCCGATATGAAATCGATAAAAGAAGTTCTTGTTATTGTGCCGGAAAGTATAAAGGCTAAGGACTGAGGACTGAGGACTGAGGAGATGTTGGAATGTTAGAGTACCTTAAAAAAAGGAAATTAGCCACCATCATATTAGCGGCCGGCAAGGGAACGAGGATGCGTTCCGATCTCGCAAAGGTACTTCATTACATCTGCGGAAAACCGATGTTGTTTTATCCGTTAGAGCTGGCGAGAAATGCCGGTTCGGAAATAATAGTTGCTGTTGTAGGTCATCAATCCGATATAATCAGAAAAAAGGTAAAAGACAGGGATATTGTTTTTGTCGAACAAAAAGAGCAATTGGGAACCGGTCATGCCGTACTTCAGACCAGAGACGCGCTGAAAGACTTTGAGGGAGATATCTTGATCCTGTGCGGTGATGTGCCACTTTTGTTACCTTCCACTATAGAGGCTTTAATTGGATGTCATTTAACGAACAATGCGACGGTGACTGTTATGACTACGCGGCTGGATGATCCGATAGGCTATGGAAGAATTGTAAAAGGCAGGGGAGATAATATCCTGAAGATTGTTGAAGAGCGGGATGCCACTGATGAGGAAAAGCGTATCAAAGAGATAAATTCAGGTATTTACTGTGTGAAAAGCGAGTTCCTTTTTGATGCTGTGGCCCGGATTGGCAATGAAAATGCACAGGGTGAATATTATCTTACGGATATTTTAGAAATTGCTGTAAGAAAAAAATATAAGGCCATCTCTTTTGTTATTGATGACTCCCTTGAAGTTATGGGGATAAATACCATTGAAGATCTGGAAAGAGCTGATAGGGTTATTGAAGAAAGAAGGGTTTTATCTGTTGATGGGGAAGTTTTTGAAAAATAATTTGGTGACCGGATTTAAAGCAAACGAACATGCTGTAATGATCTTCATGGCAATGGTCGTTGGAATACTGGGTGGTTATGGTGCCGTCGGGTTTAGGTGGTTGATCCGCTTTGTCCAGGATACCTTGTTTGGAAATGGCGGAGAGGGCTTTCTCGAATACTTATTGACTCTGCCCTGGTATGCAAAACTCTATCCCCCTATCATTGGCGGTTTATTAGTCGGTCCCATAGTGTACTTTTTTGCGAGGGAAGCCAAGGGACACGGCGTTCCCGAAGTTATGGAGTCTGTCGCCCTGAAGGGCGGAGTGATTAGAAAGAGAATTGTTGTAATAAAATCAATCGTTTCGGCGATATGTATCGGTTCCGGTGGTTCAGTGGGAAGAGAAGGTCCCATTGTTCAGATAGGGTCGGCTATCGGATCTACATTCGGCCAGATCATGGGTGTTTCTGTCGACAGGATGAGAACCCTTGTGGGATGCGGTGCTGCTGCAGGTATTGCTGCGACGTTCAATGCACCCATTGCCGGTGTTATGTTTGCCATGGAAATCATTCTGGGTGAATTTGGTATCGCCACATTCAGCCCTATCGTTGTTTCATCTGTTATGGCCACGGTCATCTCCAGAGCCTATCTGGGTAATTATCCAGCTTTCGTGGTTCCTCATTATACGCTGGTCAGTATATCTGAAATTCCATTGTATATGATTCTGGGCATCATTGCCGGTCTGATTGGCGTCTTTTTCACGACATTTCTTTATAAATCAGAGGATTTATTTGATGCCTGGAAAGTTCCCGAATATATGAAAGCAGCAATCGGCGGTCTGATGATCGGAACAATCGGGATATTTTTCCCTCATATCTTTGGCGTAGGATATGATGCCATCGGACTTGCACTCCTGGAAAAACTGCCCTGGATTATCATACTCGCATTGGTTTTTATTAAAATCCTGGCTACGTCTCTTACAATCGGATCCGGTGGGTCGGGGGGAATCTTTGCGCCTTCTCTGTTTGTTGGATCAATGACGGGAGGTGCATTCGGATACCTTGTTCATACGCTCCTTCCTGCGACAACGGCTACTGCGGGGGCATACAGCCTTGTCGGTATGGGAGCGGTTGTTGCGGCAACCACTCATGGGCCTATCACTGCCATCCTGATCCTCTTTGAAATGACCGGCGATTATAAAATTATTCTCCCTCTCATGCTTTCCTGTATCATCGCCTCTATCGTGGCAAGTCAAATTAAAAGAGAATCTATCTACACGACAAAGTTGATAAGAAGAGGAACGAACATTCGGGCCGGAAAAGAGGTGAATGTCATGAAATCTCTCCTTGTCGAAGATGCCATGACACATGAAGTGGAAACCATATCAGAAAATATGCCGCTAAAAGATTTATTGAAATTCACCCTGTCGAGTAAACACTCAAGTTTTCCTGTAGTTAATAATGAAGGATTGCTAACAGGTATCTTGACCTTCCAGGATTTTAAGGGTGTGATTTATGAAGAGGGATTAGAAGACCTTGTTGTGGCGAAAGAATTTTCTACGGCGAAAGTAATTACTGTTAACAAGAATGAGAACCTGGATACCGCTCTAAAGAAGATAGGGTTCAGAAACATAGAACAACTCCCCGTCGTTGATGAAAATAATCCAAGGAAAATAATAGGAATTCTTTCAAGGAGAGATATTTTTTCTGCGTATAATAAGGCTTTGATAGATCGATCTTTGGCGAAAGGTATGCCAAAAGATGGTTAAAGCTCAGATTTAAGTTATTTGACGTAGGCGTATCCATTCCAACACCCCTAATGCGGCAAAGCAGCAAGGTCTGAGCAACGAGCAATGAGGACTGAAGGCTAAAGGCTAAAGGTCCTGAGAGAATTATTCCTTAATCCTTCCTTTTGCCTTTCGTCTTTAGCCCAATATCTGCGCAAAAAACGCAGTTGTTGTGAATAAAGACTCTAAAGAGATTCAGCAAAATTTATAAAGCAAGAGGGCTTCAGATGAAAATCGGCGGATTGTCACTAAAAAATAATATTTTTCTGGCACCCATGGCCGGTATTACGGACGTACTGTTCAGGACACTGGCACGAAAATTTGGCTGCGCCCTTTGTTTTACGGAAATGGTCAGTTCCAACGGCCTTGTGATGAGAACGGGGAGAAGTTATCGGTATATTGAATCATCTTCGGAGGATCGACCGCTTGGTGTCCAGATATTTGGGGCAGACCCGGATGTACTCTCCGAAGCCGCAAGGATAGTGACAAATGAGGGGGCTGATCTTATTGATATCAACATAGGCTGTCCAGTAAAAAAGGTTCTGAAGACAGGAGCAGGCGCTGCGCTGATGAAATACCCGGCAAAGGTTGCTGTCATACTGAAAAAAATGCGAAGGGCCACGAACTTGCCTCTGACAATTAAAATCCGATCAGGGTGGGAGCGAGGCGGAATTAATGCCATGGATATAGCTGACATTGCCGAAGACTGCGGCGTGGACGCCTTAATTTTGCATCCTCGTACAGTTGAGCAGGGGTTTAGCGGTGTGGCAGATTGGGAACTCATCTCCAGGGTCAAAGAGCGGTTGAATATTCCTGTAATAGGGAGTGGTGATATAAGAAATCCGGAAGATGCATCAAGGATGCTCGATATAACAGGGTGTGATGGAGTAATGGTGGGACGGGGAGCCCTTGGCAATCCATGGATATTCAGGGATATAATTAACTATCTTTCATCTGCGTGTGTTTATTTTCCAGCCACATTGAAAGAACGGGAAGATATAATACACGAGCATTTGAACATGAGTGTACGTTACTCTGGTGAAGAAATGGGTGTAAAAAACTTCCGCAAACATCTTTTATGGTATACAAAAGGGTTAAGAGGGGGTGCCCAGTTCAGGCAAATGGTGGTTTCAATACATGAAAGAGAAGATTTGCTGGATGCAGTTCATAGATATTTTACGATTTTTGACGAGGCTGGCAGGAAAATAAGATCTTGACTTTTATATTGTGGATTGGCATAATTCTGCTGTAAAATTTATTTTATTTAAGAAGGGTTAATAGATCGTAGAAAGGTAAAGTGCTCGCAGTGGAATTAGTCAAATTTAATGAACTTGAGGAGAAGGTCAAGAGTATTATAAAAGAATATGCCTTGCTGAAAAAAAGAAATGAGGAATTAGAAGTATTGCTTAAGAGCAAGGATGGAGAGTTAGAAGGGGTGAGGAATAAAATTGGTATGCTAAATGAAGAACGGGATTCTGTTCGAACAAAAGTAGATTCACTGCTTGATATGCTTCATGGCATAGAAATTTGAGTTTTGGGGAAGAACGTTTGAAAAAACGCTTTGATATAAGGGTAATGGGGCGCGGATTTTCAGTTTTGAGTGATAGAGGGGATGAGTATGTAGAAGGTGTTGTTAAATATGTGAATGATAGGGCCGAAGAGATGGGAAACACCTCGAAAGATATTTCAACTGTAAACATTGCTATATTAGTTGCTTTAAACGTTGCAGATGAATTGTTTAAACTCAGGGAAGAAAAAGAGGAATTTTATAGCCTGTTGGAAAGCAAGTCTGAAAAATTAATTAACCATATAGAAGAAATAAGTTAGGAAAATACGTAAGATATCCCCTGCGATGTTTGTGATTAACATAAATTTTTTGAGCCAACACCTTAGAGCCGGGAGCCTTCCCTTGTTAGTGGTGAGCAGGTCTGCCAGTATCCCGAACAGGATAAAGGTGGAAAGCCTAAAGCTACAACAGGGCACCCACCTTGACGAGAGGTTCAAAAAAGGTGGTTAACACGGCATAAGCGGGGGAACTTCTTGGGTTTTTTAAAGATAAATCAGTTCCTCAGACTTTTTTGATGGATGTTGAGGATTTCCCCTGTTAGTGATATTTCTTAGCCCTTCCAAGTGACTCCCCTTAATTGCATCCCCTTTTGTTGTATCTTAATTATACTTAAGCAGGTCATGATATCGTCTTAATGCGATATTTGTGAGGAGGTGAAATGGATTTGGGAAGTAATGCAATGGTTTTAATAATAGCGCTTGGGGCGCTTGCGATAGGGATTGTCCTGGGGTATCTTCTGAGAAAGAGAATTTCCGGGAAGATCCTGGAGTCGTCCGAGACCTTGTCGGTAAGAATTGTAGATGAAGCAAAAAAAGAAGCTGATACAATAAAAAAAGAAGCCATCTTACAGGCTAAGGATAATCTCCTGAAAACGAAGGCTGAGATTGAGAATGAGACCAGGGAGAAAAAAGCAGAATTTGACAATTTAGAGAAAAGGCTTCGATCGAAAGAAGAAAGTCTGGACAAGAGAATGGACTTGCTTGTTCAAAAAGAGACGAATATCGAGAAGAGGGAAAAAAGTCTTATCAATAAGGAATCTCAATTGGATGAAAAGCATGGTGAGTTGAATAAAATTATCAAAGAACAGAGAATGCGATTGGAGAAAATTGCAGGCATTTCATCTGAAGAGGCAAAAAACTACCTCATTCAATTGATGAATGATGAGGCAAAACGTGATGCGGCTGTCATGATAAGGAATATAGAAGATGAAGCAAGACGAACTTCCGACAGGAAATCTCGTGAGATCATTGCTTACGCTATTCAGCGTTATGCCGGTGATTTTGTGGCCGAGAATACAGTCTCCGTTGTCAATTTGCCTTCAGATGAAATGAAGGGCAGGATTATTGGGAGGGAGGGGAGAAATATCAGAGCCATAGAGGCTGCTACAGGGACAGATCTGATTATTGATGATACTCCTGAAGCGGTGGTCCTTTCAAGTTTCGATCCCATACGTCGCGAGGTGGCAAAATTATCACTGGAAAGATTGATAAGTGATGGAAGAATTCATCCGGGAAGAATTGAGGATGTCGTCAATAAAGTCAGAGAGGAAGTTGATGCAATAATTCGTGAAACAGGCGAAAGGGTATCGTTCGATGTTGGAGTGCATGATATTCATCCCGAGTTGTTGTCGCTCCTTGGGAGACTTAAATTCAGGACAAGTTTTTCCCAAAATGTTCTTCAACATTCCATAGAAGTTTCTCAACTGATGGGCATGATGGCGGCCGAGTTAGGACTTGATGTAAAAGAGGCAAAAAGGGCTGGATTGCTCCATGATATAGGCAAAGCGATTGATCACGAAGTTGAGGGAACTCACGCTGCCATCGGAGCAGATTATGCCAAAAGGTTTGGCGAATCGGAGAAAATCGTTCAAGCAATAGCCACTCACCATGATGATGGTCGTACCAATACATTGCTTGGTGTCCTTGTTCAGGCAGCAGACACGCTTTCTGCGGCAAGACCCGGGGCACGTAGGGAAATGTTGGAAACGTATGTAAAGCGCTTAAGTGAACTCGAAAATATAGCAAACTCCTTTAGTGGTGTTGATAAATGCTATGCCATTCAAGCCGGCAGGGAGATCCGTATCCTTGTCGAAAATGAAAAAATATCAGATACCGATGCCGTAATGCTCTGCAAAGACATAATACGAAAGGTTGAGGCTGAACTGACGTATCCCGGTCAGATCAAGGTTACCGTTATAAGGGAAATGAGGGTGTCTGACTTCGCAAAATAGAAATGGAATATAGAGGTAAGTGAAAGTACTTTTTATCGGAGACATAGTTGGTAAACCGGGCAGAAGAATTGTCGGCAGGCTTCTTCCCTCGATAGTGAATGAGCATAAGATAGATGTGGTTATTGCCAACTGTGAGAATGCGGCCGGTGGTCTTGGAGTAACGAGAGAAATAGTGAAGGAGCTTTATAGCAATAAAATAAATGTATTAACTTCGGGTAATCATATATGGCACAAAAAAGAAATAACAGATTTTATTGAAGATTATGAAACCCTTCTAAGGCCGGCCAATTATCCGGAGGGATCCCCTGGGTGGGGAAGTGTTGTAGCGAGAAGTATTTCGGGGAAGCCCGTTGGGGTCTTGAATTTGATGGGAAGGGTTTTTATGAATCCCCTTGATTGTCCATTTAGGGTGGCGGAAAGGGAGATACGTAAATTAAGGGATGAAACCAATGTAATCATTGTAGATATGCATGCTGAGGCCACGTCGGAAAAACAGGCCCTGGGGTGGTTTTTGGATGGGAAGGTTAGTGCTGTTCTGGGAACTCATACCCATGTTCAGACAGCGGATGAGAGAATTTTGCCACAAGGTACTGCATATATTACCGATGCAGGAATGACAGGTCCTTTCGATTCCGTTATAGGGATGAAAAGGGATATAATTATTAAAAAGTTTTTAACTTCAATTCCTGCCAGATATGATGTGGCAAAACAAAATGTATGGCTCCAGGGTGTTATAATAGACATTGACGATGAAAGTGGAAAAAGTTTCAATATCGAAAGATTGAATCTAAAACTGGAAGATTAAAGGCTAAAGGCTAAAGGCTAAAGGCTAAAGGCTAAAGGCTGTTACCCTTTGCCTCTTGCCCTGTGTCTTTAGCCCTGTTTTGATATGGAGGTTTGTGATTTGAAGAGCGTTTATGACGTACTTTTTGAAAGGGGTTTCATTGAGCAGGTAACGGATGAAGAAAGTATTCGAGACCTGTTGGAAAAGGATCAGATTGCCTGTTATATTGGTTTTGACCCTACCGCTACAAGCCTTCATATAGGCAGTCTTGTTCCCATAATGGCCCTCGCCCATATGCAAAGACATGGACACAGGCCAATTGCCCTTATTGGTGGGGGGACTGCTCTCATTGGTGATCCAAGTGGTAAGACAGAAATGCGGCAGGTTTTAACAAAGGAACAAGTTGATGAAAATGCACAATTTTTAAAATTACAACTCTCTCGTTATCTGGACTTTGGTAGAAATAAGGCCATCTTGTTAAATAATGCGGATTGGTTAACTGAACTAAACTACATTGAGTTTTTAAGAGATATCGGACGTCATTTCAGTGTAAACAGAATGTTGACTGCAGAAAGCTATAAGATGAGATTGGAAAAAGGACTTAATTTTATTGAGTTTAATTATATGCTCCTTCAATCCTATGATTTCTTTTATCTTAACAGGCATTATAATTGCGTTCTTCAAATGGGGGGTAATGATCAGTGGGGCAATATAGTAGCAGGAATTGATCTTACAAGAAGGCTTGAAGGAAAAGCGGTGTATGGGATAACGTTTCCTCTTATAATAACTTCCCTGGGTCATAAGATGGGAAAAACAGAAAAGGGGACTGTATGGTTGGATTCTAAGTTTACAAGTCCTTATGATTATTTTCAATACTGGATAAATACTGATGATGCCGATCTGGAAAGATTTCTTGCCCTTTTCACTTTTTTGCCTGTGGAGGAGATACGGGAAGCAAGAAAACTTGTTGATGCTGAGTTAAATATGGCTAAGGTTGTACTGGCCTTTGAAGCAACGAAGGTGACGCATGGTGAAGAAGCAGCCGTTTCTGCCTGGAGGGCATCGGCGAGTGCTTTCAATTTGAAGCCCGTTGATCCTGCGCTCATTGCCTCAAGCTCGATACCAAGATCTAAAGTTTCGCAGGATGTGTCCGCAATAACTACCATTGTAAAATTGAGAGCAGAATTGGAAAAGGGTTTTTCCCCTGTTGAGCTTTTTAGCGAAGTTAACTTATGCTCATCGAAGGGTGAAGCAAAAAGGCTGATTGCACAAGGCGGAGCTTATGTTGACGGCAAGCAGATACAGTCAATTGATGAAAACATAGGGTTGGGCCATATTAATGAGGCCGGAGAAATCCGCCTCCGTAAGGGCAAGAAAAAGTATGCAGTAATTAAAGTGAAATAAAATAAGATGTTATAATAGATTGATAGCCTGTAATTTCACTTAAAGTATCCTTTTTATATTGATTATTTTTTTTGTAAATAAAGCTTGACACATAGGGGGAAGAAGGTATAGATACTGCCTTTCGTTTCGCTAGTCGGCAATTTTAATTGCCACGGTTAAGAATAGAAAGAAAGAAATAGTTCTTGACAAGATAGATGGTTTGGAATATAAGTTGAAGCTCGTTCCGTATGCTCTTTTACAATTGAATAGCTGGATAATAGATTTATGGGTCCTAAAATGTTTTTTTGAGAGAAATTGAGATTAGTCTCAATTAGAATTTAAACTGGAGAGTTTGATTCTGGCTCAGAACAAACGCTGGCGGCGTGCCTAACACATGCAAGTCGAACGAGAAAGTCCGCTTCGGCGGATGAGTAAAGTGGCGCACGGGTGAGTAACGCGTGGATAATCTGCCCTTTAGTT
>CAZGAK010000030.1:0-26273 GCA_964523565.1 uncultured Syntrophaceae bacterium
TCGGAGCTATATTTTCTAAAAAAGCTTCCTTGAATATTTTTCTGTCATAGGTTATGTTTCTAAAAGGATCGAACTTTTCTATATCGCAATGGAGTCTGTCCGCAAGGGCATTAACGATACCAGGAAGCCTGGAACACCCTCCACTTATCAGTATTTTCTTTATATACGGGTCTATGAATGTTGAGCTGAAATAATCAATGGATCTCTCAATTTCGGCAAAAAGTGTCTCTGCATAGGTTATAAGTTCTTCTTGAGTTGTATTTTCACCACCTTCAAGTTTTATCTTTTCGGCCTC
The DNA here is from genome assembly GCA_964523565.1 of uncultured Syntrophaceae bacterium. Taxonomy (GTDB): domain Bacteria; phylum Desulfobacterota; class Syntrophia; order Syntrophales; family UBA6807; genus CAZGAK01. The sequence goes on from CAZGAK010000030.1 coordinate 296, forward strand.
TTCAAAAGAAACGCCAAGCTTATTCTGCAGTGCTTCCGTAATCGAATTGCCTCCCAGTAAAAAGTTTCTCGTGAAAATAGATCCTTCCCCTTTGACGATATTAATATTTGTCATACTCGCACCGATATTCAATAGTGCAACTATATCTTCCCCGGTAAAATCATAGTTTTCCCCATATGCCGTTTCCAGAGCAAAAGAATCCACATCCATTATTACAACCTTACGTCCCCCCGTTTCGATAGCACTTATACAACCTTCAATGGTATCTTTTTTTGCCGCTGCGATTACGACGTCCATTTGATTAGGATTGAGATCATTTTCGCCTATTATATGAAAATCAAAATTGAACTCGCTGATATCATCAAAGGGCATATAATTTTCTGCCTCATCGGTTAAGAGCTCGCGCAATTGGTCATCGTTCATTTGAGCAAAACTTGCTTTTTTAATAATTACGGAGTGGCCTGAAAGAGCGGTAATAATGTTTTTTGTCCTGGATTTGGATCTTTTAAAAAGTTCTTTAATCCTCTCGGATAGAACTGTTGCATCCTGCACGAGACCGTCCTCTATGACACCCTTCGGGATCTGTGCCTGGGCATAGTTCTTGAGAACATATCCCTGGGAAGTATCGTCAATCTCTACCAGCTTGATAAGACTTGAACCTATATCAAGACCGACAACTTTTTTACTGCCCAGCAACAGATCTTTTATTGCAGTCATTTATACTTCCTGTAAGAGCTTGAAGCTCAACGGCAAAAGGTTAAAGGCTAAGGGCTAAGGGCTAAAGAGTTCAAAACTCGAATTCCCGGAGTAGGGAAATTACAGGATTATCCCCTTACTCGACAAATCGATAAACTATATCTCCCTTTTTAACCATGCCAAGTTCATTTCTTGCTATGGTCTCAATATACCTCAAATCATGTCTTAGCAACATGACCTTTTCTTTCAACACTTTATTTTCATTCGATGTTCGCTTATTTGTTCCCTGTAGAGCGGACAGTTTCCCTTTTAACGAAAGATAGTCAACAAGACCCTTATCTCCGAAAAATATGAGAAATCCTAATATTAAAAGGACAACAATGAAATATCTGCCAATTTTCATGAAACATCACTTGTAATCATATTTACGGTATTCTTTTACATTAAAATAGCCTACTTGTAAAGATCTGATACTATATCTGTCTTAAATATAATGAGACCTTTGCAAAACGCCCCCTTTCGCCCAATTTTGGCGTCAGTCTCAAATTTTAATCCTCAAAATACTCAATGTATTCCTGCGGTTAAAATTTTCGCCTTCCTTGAACTTGAACGAAATTGAACATTTTTCAAAGATCTCATAATCTTACGATTCTGTCGAAGGGAGGAGTTGTTGCGGTTCACCTAACAGAAATTCCCCTCTTTCAATCCATTCCTTCAAGAGATTTGCTATTTCTCTCGCCCTGTAATAACTGGACAGTGGTGCCGTTGGAATCTTTTTCCCCTTGAGTTTAATCGTGCCATTTCTCAATTCTTTATAGCTTACCTTACCAATGCTTTTTGTAATCCCACTTGGGTAATCGACACTATAGTCAAAAACTTGAGCATAAATATCGTCATCTTTAATTGCCGTATAGCGTGCCATTTCTTCATTCAAAATCGGTATAGGTATACCAATTCCCACATAAAGAGACACCCCGTATCCGAGAATGCTTGCCCCAACGAGCCACTTGGGGGTCATTTCGTTTAAATTTCCAATAGTTGCTATTGTTCCGGCTCCCTCTGTGGGAACTCCGTTTTTTCCTCTGGGAACATGGGGATTATGCTGGGTTCCATGCCAGGCCACATAACCTTGTGTTCCACCAAGAAATATTCTTGTCCCTATGCCGATTGTCTTATAATATGGATCATTAAAAAGGGGACTTAACTGGCCTGAGGAAGAATACGTTGCATTTGCCATTCGGGGCCGTAACACACCCATATATGTATAAATAGTTCTGTCTGACATATTGACGGCGCAATTATAATTCTGATACGCATTCCTGGGGTTGAAGAGAACAGCATCTCTCAGATCGTGAATCGTGATATTTTTTTCGTGTTTTCTGGCAGGATAACAATCGGTACCATAACCTTCGAGCCTTAATCGTATCACATTGCCTGCGACGAGGTCTTCTATGACATGCCCTCCGCCGTAATTAAATTCACCGGGGTGAACACTATTCAGGGGATCTCCATCCACCACTGCAGTAACCCCCAGATAACAGTCCACTGCGGCGATACCTCCATAAGCGGACACGTCGTTAAGCCATACCCGTGAAGCCCTTATTTTGGGAGAAGTATGACCAAAATTGAGAAAGGCGCCTGATGAACACATGGGGCTGAAAGTGCCTGTCGTTACGACATCAATCTTCCGTGCTGCTTCGATTTCCCCATTTTTTTCTACAATATCTATCATCTCTTCGGCCGTAACGACTACAGCTTTCCCCTGTTTTATCTTTTCGTTTATCTCTTTGTACGTTTTGTTTACCTTAAATTTCTTCATCAACTATCAATCTCCAATAGGATTAAAGGAAAAAGCTAACAGATTTCATAACATAGCAATACACTAAAGAGAAGAATAAAACAAGATTCAATTTAACCCGTAAAAAAACCCCTTCCCGTATACAGGAAGAGGTTGTCTTCAATTATTGTTCCAATCGGAGATTGTGAGAAAACCCTCGCCTTCAGGCGAACACTTCGATTTTATAAACCTTATCCCGTATGGCCAAAACCACCAACACCCCTTCCCGTTGTATCCAGGCTTTCGCTTAAATTCCAGGAAATCCTGCACACACGCTGGACTACCATCTGGGCAATACGATCACCTCTTTTAACAACAAATGGATACTTGCCATGGTTAATAATAATGATACCCACTTCTCCTCGATAGTCAGCGTCGATCGTGCCGGGTGAATTAAGCAACGTGACACCTTTATTCAAGGCAAGTCCGCTTCGTGGTCTGATATGGGCTTCGTATCCTTTGGGTAGGGCAATTTCAATGCCCGAAGGAATCATCTTCCACTCACCGGGAAGAATCACTTCTTCCTGGTCCACCGCAGCGAAGATATCCATACCTGCTGAACGTTCCGTCATATAACGGGGCAGGGGTATATCGCTATTGTCATGTAATCTCTTTATGGATACTCTTATCTCTTCCACAACTATCAGTGTAGCAAATCCGCTGTTATGTCTTCTTTAGAAATTCTTCCCATGACCGCCATTGACAGTATTTCGGGACGAAACATGTCACATGCCATATTCATTAAGCCTTCTTTGCTTATCGCATCAATGTTGTCCACAACCTCATCAAACTCGATATTTCTCTTGAAACAGATTTCATTTCTGGCAAGTCTCGTCATGCGTACATCTGTGCTTTCCATACTCAGCAGAAAATGGCCCTTCATCTGCTCCCTGGCTGATTGAATTTCCTGTTCCAGCAGGAACTCGTCACATAATTTCTTCAGTTCTCCCATGACCAATTTGATGACATCAACCCCCTTGTCTTCACCGGTACCGAAATAGATGCCAAGCATTCCCACATCTTCGTATGGGATGAGAAAAGAATGTATGGAATATACAAGTCCCCTTTTTTCCCTGATTTCCTGAAAGAGCCTGGAACTCATACTTCCACCCAGGATTGTATTCATCAAGAGTGCGGTATACCTCGACGTGCTCGCGGCAGAAGGAGCAAGTGTGCCAATCATAACATGGGTCTGTTCCAGGTCCTTTTCACGTATGGCAATATTTGAAGATACCTCAGGTTTTGACACACCCTTTTCTGCAGAAATTCCCTTAAGGGATCCGAAGGCCTCCCGGACAAGTTTAACGAACAGATCGTGCTTCAGATTGCCTGCAGCGCTCACTACTAAATTGTTTCCGCTATACCTCTCGGAAAAGAAATCAATAATATTTTTTCTTTGAAACCTCTTGACAGACTCCCTGGTTCCGAGAATAGGCAGGGCAAGTGGATGGACACCCCAGAAATTTTCCCCGAAAAAATCATAGATATACTCGTCAGGCGTATCTTCCAGCATATTGATTTCCTGGAGAATAACTAATTTTTCCTTCTTCAACTCTACGGGATCGAAAAGGGATTTTTGGAATATATCGGCAAGGAGGTCAATGGCCGTGGCAAGATGATAATCAGGTATCTTAACGTAGAAAGAGGTCAATTCCTTGCCCGTACAGGCATTCATTACGCCACCCACAGAATCTATAGCAGAAGCTATATCGAAGGCTGAGCGAGTTTTAGTCCCCTTGAAAAGCATATGCTCTATAAAATGAGCTGCTCCATTTATAGAACTGTCTTCATGACGGGAACCACTCTCAATCCATATTCCTATGGATACCGATCTGACATGATTAATCTCTTCCGTAACGATTCTAATCCCGTTATCAAGGACAGTCTTATTATACATTCTCTCCGAGGGCCTCTTTTCTGCTTAACCTGATCTTACCGCCTCTGTCTATTTCTATGACCTTCACTGAGACCTCATCACCCTCATTGAGTATGTCGGTTACCTTGTTAACCCTTTCCCTGGCAAGCTGGGATATATGGACGAGCCCTTCAGTTCCCGGAAGTATCTCCACGAAAGCGCCAAAATCAACGACTTTTTTCACCCTGCCAAGGTAAATTTTACCCACTTCTGCCTCTTCAGTCAGCCAGTTGACCATGGCAACAGCCTTTGCTGCCGACTCAGCATCATTTGTTGCGATGGTGACCGTACCGTCATCTTCTACATTGATGCTCACGCCCGTTTCACTGATAATCTGTCTGATATTTTTTCCGCCGGGACCGATAACGTCTCTGATTTTTTCAGACCGTACCTTCATGGTCGTAATTCTCGGGGCATAAACGGATATTTCACTTCTCGGCTCAGCAATCGTTTCTATCATCTTATCTATGATAAAGAATCGCGCATCTTTCGCCTGATAGAGAGCCTTCCGTAAGATACTTTCCGTGACTCCCTCTATTTTGATGTCCATCTGCAGGGCCGTTACGCCTTTTTTGGTGCCGCACACCTTGAAATCCATGTCACCGGCATGGTCTTCGTCACCAAGGATATCGGTAATAACGATAACATCATCTCCCTCTTTCAACAATCCCATGGCAACACCAGCCACTGCATCCCTTACGGGGACACCGGCATCCATGAGGGAAAGGGACCCCCCGCAAACAGCAGCCATGGAAGATGAACCATTGGAGGATAATGTCTCTGAAACTATCCTGATTGTATAGGGAAATTCTTCCGAGGAAGGCAAAATGGGAAGAAGGGCTCTCCTCGCAAGAGCGCCATGTCCTATCTCTCTCCTCCCTGGGCCTCTTAAAAATCTCGCCTCTCCCACGCTGTAGGGCGGAAAATTATAGTGAAGCATGAATGATCTGAATTCCTCACCAGCTATCAGGTCCATTCTCTGTTCATCTGATGATGTTCCCAATGTAAGAACGACGAGGGCCTGGGTCTCTCCTCTTGTAAAGAGGGCGGAACCATGTGCCCTGGGAAGGAGACCTGCTTCACAACTGATTGGCCTTATTTCCGCATAAGACCTGTTATCGATTCTCCTCTTTTCCTTCAGGATCATATCCCGGAGGATTTCCTTCTCCAGTTTATCCACGATGGTTCGTAAAGTCGGGGTGAGCGTGGCATCTGCGGCAGCCAGGTTATTTACGACCATTTCTCTCGCCTGAGACAGTTTTTTTGATCTCTCTGTTTTACCCGGTGTTGCATAAGCATCTTTCAGGTGTTCCGCAACTGTATCATATACCTGCCTCTTAAGTTCTTCATCAATGACAATCGGCTCTACCGACCTTTTCTCTTTTCCCAGCTCCTGGCAGATTCGATCCTGAAGTTCTATAATCGGTTTCATTAATTCCAGACCAAAGTCAATGGCTTCGAGGAGTGCATCCTCATCAACTTCACCGGCTCCCCCTTCGAGCATGACCAGATTGATATCATAATCATTGCCATCCGTGCCCGGCTGTATCTTTCTTCCAACCAGAAAGAGATCGAGATCACTCTCTTCTGATTCCGCCCCCGACGGATTGCACACAAGTTCTCCGTTTACCCTTCCGACTCTCACACCGGCAATGGGCCCATTGAATGGGATATCGGACATTCCGAGAGCGGTTGACGCACCGAACATTGCGGCGACATCAGAGCTGTTTTCATTATCCAGTGAAAGAACTGTCGCCACGATCTGTGTTTCATGAAAATACCCCTTGGGAATCAGGGGGCGTATGGATCGGTCAATCATCCTGGAGGTTAATGTCTCTTTCTCATTGGGGCGCCCCTCTCTCTTAAAAAAACCGCCGGGGATCTTCCCCGCCGCATAGGTCATTTCCTGATAGTCCACGGTAAGTGGCAGAAAATCTATATTTTCTCTTTTACTTTTCTCTGAAACGGCAGTAACAAGAACGACAGTTTCACCATAGGTAACCAGTACGGCACCACTTGCCTGACCTGCCATATAATTAGTCTTTACAGAGATGTTCCTCCCAGTAAATTCTGTTGAATATACTTCACTCATAGTATTATTTTACCTCTCTTAATAAATTGTTTGTCAGGTTCCTGATATTATCTTCTTATTCCGAGGCGCTCGATGATGGTTCTGTATCTCTCGACCTCTTTTTTCTTCAGATAATCCAGAAGTTTTCTCCTTCGTCCAACAAGCTTTAAAAGCCCTCTCCGGGAATGGTGATCTTTTTTGTGAACCTTAAAGTGCTCAGTTAAATATTGTATTCTCGCACTTAAAAGCGCAATCTGGACCTCTGGAGATCCCGTATCATTTTCATGCAATTGGAAATTATTCATTATTTCCCCTTTTTTCTCTAAATCCAACACAGCTTATTATCCTCCCTTATGTGCATATAATAAATGTCAAAATCCAAATTGCCAAATGTCAAAACCACTGATCATTATAAACTGTTTTGAAATTTGAGCTTTGGCATTTGATTCTTAATGATTAAACACCCTTAAAAGCTTCACGACCCGTTCTTTTTTATGGAAAGAAGAAAGCTCTTCAGAGGCGAAAAGCATTCTTCCTATGGCCACAATATTATCGCCTGCCGAAAGAAACTTTATCAAATCTCCTTTAATAAGTGAAGGAATATCATTGCCGGTTAAAATTCCAGCTTCAGGTTGATAACCTTTTCTTATCCTTTCTGCCAGCGTTTGATCTACTGATATAGACAGAAAATCCGGAAGCGCATCCACTATAGGAATAAGGTTTTCTTTTAATATCCTTAATTTTTGCCGGTCATCAAGACCCCCAAGGGATACAGCCACCTCTTCCGGAAAGTTACCGCTTTTTCTTCTTCTCAAAGCGAACACACAGGCCCCGCATCCTAATTTCGTTCCCATATCCGCACAGAGAGATCTTACATAGGTGCCTTTGGAACATGACACATTAAAGGTTACATAAGGCAGTGTAACATCTTCAATAATTATTTTATATATTTCAATTGACCTGCAAGGAGGATCAATATCAATTCCCTCCCGTGTCCACTTATAAAGGGGCCTGCCATTATATTTGATGGCAGAATATTTAGGAGCTTTCTGTTCTATTTTTCCTACAAAGCTCCTGGCAACTTCCTCAATATCTTCCCTTCGGACATCCGGTTCACACTGATTGACAATCTTACCCTCAATATCCAGCGTGTCCGTTTCAACACCGAGAAGCATGGTAACCCGGTATTCCTTGTCATCCTGTGAAAGGAACTGTACGAGCTTTGTCGCCTCGTTTATGCACACGGGAAGTACCCCTGTTGCCAGGGGATCAAGAGTTCCCGTATGACCTATCTTGTTTATCTTAAGTACCCTCCTGATATCACGAATAATATCGAAGGACGTCTTGCCTGAAGGCTTATCAATAACTATAATCCCGTTCATACCCAGGAATTTTTGATAGCATCTAATAATTTATTTTTAACGCTCTGAATATCCCCTTCAAGACTGCACGCCGATGCATTCACATGTCCGCCACCCCCGAACTCTCTTGCGATTCGCTCCACATTTATTCTTCTCTTCGACCGAAGACTTATTCTGTAGCTGCTTTCTGAGGTTTCCTGGAAAAACAAAGCGACTTCAATTCCTTTGATCGAACGAATCATATCTACAAAGCCCTCTGTATGTTCGGGTAAGGCTTTTGCATTTTGCAACATTACCTGCGAAACAGACATAGATCCTGTCTTTATGTCCCTGTGAAATTCTAACGTCTTAAGGGCCTCTTTCAAAAGCTGTATCTGTTCCAGAGGTTTGGTTTCATATATATTTTCTGCTATCCATCGAGGATCTGCGCCTGCCTCCACCAGTTTTGCCGCTATAGTAAACGTGCGATACCCTGTGTTAGAGTAGCGAAATGAGCCGGTGTCCGTGATAATAGCCGTATAGAGATTTGTCGCAATATCTTTCGTTACAGGAACGCCCAGTTTCTCTATAATTCGATAGAGGATCTCTCCCGTAGAACTTGCTCCGGAGTCAATCAGGGAAATTTCTGAAAAACCGTTGTTTGAAATATGGTGATCTATGTTTACAATACTTTTTATTGAACTTATCAGTCCTGCTTTACCTCCGACTCTTTCAAAATCACTGCAATCCAGCACAAAGGCCACATCAAACATCTCAATGGAATCAAGGCAGTGAACGATAGCATCCGTTCCGGGAAGAAACGTATATACATCCGGTGTCCTGTCCTGGTTGTAGATCACAGCATCTTTACCCATGTTACGAAGTACGTGATATAGAGCTAACTCAGAGCCGACGGCATCACCGTCGAGCCTTACATGAGCCGTAATGAGAAAATTCTTGCAGGAATTTATAATGTCAACAACCTTGTTTATCATCTTCACTTTCCCGTATCTGTATTCCAGCCAGAAGCCTGTCTATACGATCCCCATATTCGAATGACTTATCATACATGAAAGTGATTTCGGGAACATAACGAAGCTGTAATTTCTTAGCCAGTTCTCTTCGCAAGAAATTCGAAGCTCTTTTCAGACCTTCCATGATTTCATTACTGCATGTTTCCTGTCCAAGGGGAACGAAAAATATCCTGGCCAAACGAAGATCATCACTCATCTTAACATGGGTGATCGTTACATGTTTTATCCTTGTATCTCTCACATCTTTCAACAAGATACCTGAAAGTTCCGTTTTTATTAGATCACCCACCCTGTCAGCCCTTTTAAAACTCGTGGAATTTGTCATCTTGACAACCATATCTGTTATCCACAGCGTCAGAGATCGTGGTAATCTCCATCTTTGAGCTAACCACCTCGGCGAGTCTGAGGTCTTCAATAAAGCTAATTATTGTATCCATCATAGAATTGACAAAGCTTTTATCGTTTCCCACCACACTAAAACCAATTTTCCCCTTTTTCCAGCTATCCTGGTCTCCTACCTCTGCTATGGAAATGTTAAATTTGTTTTTTGTCCTGTGTATTATCCTGCGCAGAATTCCCCGTTTTTCCTTGAGGGATCTACTGCCCCCGATAAAGATTTCTATTATTCCTGTTCCGATAACCATCATATAAAAAACAGTTTTCAGGGTTCAGTGTTCACAACATTGCCGGCATTCCATTATTACAATGTTCTTTCAACCTCTTCCTGTGTATAGGCTTCGATAATATCCCCTGTCTTTATGTCATTAAAACCTTCAAGGCCGATGCCACATTCATAACCTGACACTACCTCTTTCGCATCGTCTTTAAATCTCTTGAGCGATATTATCTTGCCATCATAAATCACGATCCCATCCCTTACAAGCCTGAGACTGGAATTCCTCAGCACCTTGCCGTCTGTAACATAGCTCCCTGCGATAGTTCCAATCTTGGGAACCTTGAAGATGTCGCGTACTTCAGCACGACCCTGCAAAATTTCCCTGTAAATTGGCTCAAGTAGCCCTTCCATCCCGGCTTTCACATCGGCTATAATATTATATATGACATCGTAGAGTTTTATCTCAACCCCTTCTTTCTCGGCCATTTCACTAACCCTTGAATCAGGCCTTACCTTAAATCCAATAATGATGGCGTCAGATGCCGATGCCAGCATGATATCCGTTTCTGTAACCGTTCCGGTAGAGCTATGAATGAGCTCGAGTTTTACATCATCGGTGCTCAGTTTCAGGAGGGCATCGGAGACCGCCTCTATGGAACCCTGGACATCTCCTTTAATAATAACATTGAATTCCTTAGCTCCTTCTTTTATCCTTTCATATAACTGCTCAAGGGTAATCTTTGAAGATTTGGAAAGTTCCTTTTCCCTTTCCTTTATAGTCCAGTACTCGCCAATATTACGCGCTTTTTTTTCATCTTCAACACTGGTGAAATCCATACCAGCCTTTGGTACCTTGGAAAATCCTATAACCTCTACAGGCATGGAAGGTCCGGCTTCGGTTACACGCTGCCCTTTGTCGTTTATAAGGGCTCTGACCCTGCCGTACTCTGTTTTAGAAACAAAAGCATCTCCCTCTCTTAACGTGCCTTCCTGAATAATAACCGTTGCTATAGGACCCCTTCCCTTGTCAAGAGTCGCTTCAATGATAATGCCTTTTGCAGGTATATCAGGATCAGCCTTAAGTTCCATTATGTCCGCCTGAAGAAGAATCACTTCAAGAAGACCCTCTATTCCTGTCTTTTTCTTTGCCGAAACTTCTGCAAATATGGTATCTCCTCCCCATTCTTCGGGTACAAGACCCAATTCTGAGAGTTTCTGTTTGATCTGATCCGGATTTGCTCCCGACTTATCAATTTTGTTTATCGCAACGATGATGGCAACTCCGGCCGCCTTCGAATGGTTAATTGCCTCAATGGTCTGATCCATTACGCCATCATCGGCAGCTACCACGAGCACAACGATATCCGTAACCTGGGCTCCTCTGGCTCTCATCGACGTAAAGGCCTCATGCCCCGGGGTGTCCACAAATACGATATCCCTGTCATTAATATGTACATGATATGCGCCTATTGCCTGTGTAATGCCTCCCGACTCACCATCAATAACGTTCGTCTCTCTTACGGCATCCAGAAGAGAAGTTTTGCCATGGTCAACATGTCCCATAACCGTTACTACAGGCGCCCTTGGTTTAAGTTTTTCAGGTGACGACTCCACTTTTTGGATAATTTCTTCATACTCAACGCCGACTTGCTCAACCTGATACCCAAAATCACTGGCAACAAGCGTTGCAACATCGAAATCAATAGATTGATTAATCGTAACCATCATACCAAGGGAAATCAGCTTACTGATAACCTCACTCGATTTCACCCCCATTTTCTTTGCAAGGTCCCCGATCCTTATGGCTTCCGCTATTTTTATTCTTCTTTTGATAGCCTTCGGAGTCGTAATTTCCGTCTTTTTCATCTTTACGACGGTTTCTTTCTTTCCTGGTTTACGGAATATTGCTCTATCTGCCCCTGTCGCTTTCCCCAGGCGTTTCGTTTTCTTTTCAATACGCTGTTTTACAAATGCCTTCTTCTTGGTGGCCGGAAGCTCATCCATTAATACTTCAACGGGACGCTTCTTCTTTTTTGCATGCTTTTCGTCTTCTGGCTTTTCCGGTGTTTCTTTTTCGGGGATACTTACAGCTTCTGGCTCTGTTGGGGTTTCTTTAACCTTCTTTTCTACTGCTTCAGGTGTTTCTTCGAGTTTGGCCGCTACCTTTCTTTTTTCCTTCTTTTTTTCAACCGCAATCTCTGCCAGCTCTTTTTTCTTGTCAGGTACCTTAATATCTGAAATTTCGGCCTCTTCCTCGGCCTTAGGTTCCTCTGTCGTTTCAGCTTTCGGTATTAATGCTTCCTCTTCCTGCGCTTCGACCGGCCTGGTCACTTCGACGGGCTCTTGAGCCTCTCTCCTTCGTCGTATAACCCCTGCTTTTACCCTTTTCTCTACAATCTTTTTACGTTCACCCGAAGCAAACTCTCTCCGTATCCTCTCAATATCACTGTCTGTAAGGGTGCTTGAATGAGATTTTACGGCTATACCGAGTTTCTCAATACGAGATATAAATTCCTTATTGTCTGTGCCAAACTCTTTGGCTAAAGTGTAAACTCTCATTTTAGACATTACTTGAGACTCCTGGCTGTTTTTCTCGTCAGTTCCTAAGCGTCTTGCTCATTATTCTCGTTAGTTATTATCTTTGCTGCTTCATCAATCCAGCCTGCTGCCTTTTCTTTGCTCATTCCCTGAATTGAAGTTAATAACGCCAACTTTTCCGGGTCTGCTGAGGCTAATGTTTCAATATTTTTCATACCTTCTTTGTAAAGAATTCCTGCTGTATTCTCATCCATGCCCGGAATTTTCATCAGCCCTCCATACCCCTCATCACTCTGTCCATCTATCATTGACTCACTTTTAACATCAATTTTCCACCCTGTAAGCCGTGCCGCCAATCTGACATTTTGCCCGCCTTTTCCAATAGCCAGAGAGAGCTGATCATCTGGAACAATAACTTCCATAAACCGGAGATCTTCATCCACGTAAACCCTGTCAACTTTGGCTGGAGACAAAGCGCTGCAAACATAGTTAGCCTGGTCATCGGAATACGGAAGAATATCAATCTTTTCTCCCCTTAATTCCTGCACCACACTCTGCACACGCGAACCCCTCATGCCGACACAGGCACCTACAGGATCAATATCTTTATCTGATGTTTTTACGGAAATCTTTGATCTATTTCCCGGTTCTCTCGCCACACTTACTATTTCTACTAACCCTTCAGAAATTTCAGGAACTTCTATTTCAAAAAGGGCTTTTACGAAACCAGGGTGGGTCCTGGAAAGTATTATCTGGGGCCCTTTGGATATTCTTTTTACTTCACATATATATGCCCGAATTCTATCCCCTCTTTTAAATCCCTCTTTGTGGATTTGTTCAGCAGGTGGAATCACTCCCTCAGATCTGCCCAAGTTAACAATTATGCTGCCTCCTTCAAATCTCTGAACAAAACCACTGACTAATTCTCCCTTTTTATCCTTGTATTCCTCATAAATCATATCCCGCTCTGCGTCCCTTACTTTTTGGATGATGATCTGCTTGGCCGACTGAACTGCAATTCTTCCAAAGGAGTTAGCCTCTATTTTCGTGCCGAGACTATCACCAGGCTCTGCATCTTCATCCATAGTCTCTCTGGCTTCTTTCAGGGAAATCTGGGTGTCGGAATTTAAAACATTTTCTACAACGGTCATAAACTGGAAGACCTCGATTTCTCCCATTTCTTCATTGTAATGTGCTTCCATATCCAGGGCTTGTCCCAGTTTCTTTTTCGCAGCGGTTAATACTGCCGTTTCCAATGCTTCAATAATTATTTCTTTGTCTATTCCTTTATCCTTGCCCAGCTGTTCTATCAGGCGTTTAAGCTCTGGTAACATGTAAAAAATCCTCCACCATTATATGAAAGTACTTAGCGCTTAGTGACCAGTGGTTAGTTGTCAGTGGCCAGCAGAAAACATGCTCACTGCTTAAAATTACATAACACTTAAGCATCAAAATTCATATTTTAGGTTTGCTCTAACCACGTTTTCTCTCGGTATATAATAAAGTTTCCCTTCCTCATCCAATATAAGGGTTCTTTTTTCATCTTCCTGAAGAAAATCTATTAAAGTGCCGTGAAAGTTTCTCTTTCCATGAATGACTCCATTAACCTTAACCTTAACCTTTGATCCTCTATATTTCATAAAGTCCTTATCTCTTGAGAGGGGACGGTCCAAGCCTGGGGAGGAAACTTCAAGACTATAAGGGCCAGGGGGTATATCGTGGACATCCAGCAGGTTCCCGACCTGATTACTAATCTCGGCACAATCATCAAGAGTAACGCCACCTTCTTTATCCATGTAGATTTTTATAATCCACCGGGTTTTCATCTTCAGGCATTCCACATCAATCAATTCCATCTGTTCAAATTCGATTAAGGGTTCTGCCAACTCTATTATTTTTTGCCGGTACGTTTGATTAAAATCACCCATGTCTCCCCGCAAAATAAAAAAGTGGGCAATGCCCACTCCACAGTTGAAAATCAATAAAGTAGTAACTTATAACATACAAAAAAAGCTATTTCAAGTAAAATATGGAGCGGGCGATGGGATTCGAACCCACGACATTCAGCTTGGGAAGCTGACATTCTACCCCTGAATTACGCCCGCTTAAAAAATGAATAATACTAATTCACTATATTGTTTTGTCAAGCGTTTTTTTTCAACCTGATCATTACTGATTTTCCATGAGCGTCAAGACCTTCCAGTTCTGCAAACCGCGCGACTTTATCACCATATTTTTTAAGTGATTTATCCGAAAAAGAAATGATGCTGGTCCTTTTAACAAAATCATAGACCCCCAAAGGAGAAGAAAACCTTGCTGTTCCTCCAGTAGGGAGGATGTGATTCGGACCTGCAATATAATCTCCCATGGCTTCAGGCGTATTGTACCCGAGAAAGACGGCACCTGCATTCTTAATTTTATCAAGAAGTTCCCATGGTTTCTCGACCAGCAATTCCAAATGCTCCGGCGCAAATCTATTGGCAATATCAATGGCCTCATTCACATCTCTCGTTATAACTGCGGCCCCGAAATCTTCCATAGCCTTCGCGGCTATAGATTTCCTCTCAAGATTCTTTAACTGGGATTGCACCTCTAAGGAAACCTTCATTGCAAATTCTCTATCCGGGGTCAGGAGAATGGCACTTGCCATCTCATCATGCTCTGCCTGGGCCAGGAGGTCTGCCGCCACTATTTCAGGACTTACCGTTCCGTCAGTAATAATCACTATTTCGCTCGGACCTGCTATCATATCTATCCCGACTTTGCCATAAACCATCATTTTCGCTGTAGCTACGTATACATTACCTGGACCAACGATTTTGTCAACCGGTGGTATCGATTCGGTACCATAGGCCAGAGCTGCCACCGCCTGGGCACCTCCTATCCTGAATATCTTGTCAACTCCGGCTAATTGTGCGGCGGCAAGCGTAAGGGGGTTTATTTTTCCCTCTTTAGAGGGTGTGACAAGGATAGTTTCATTGACGCCGGCAACCTTTGCCGGTATGGTGGCCATAAGAACCGTTGAAGGATATGAGGCGAGTCCACCCGGTGCGTATATGCCAACTCGATTGAGGGGACGTACCAACTGTCCGAGATATGTTCCATCTTCATCCGAATCAATCCTCGAACTGATCCTTTGCTTTTGATGGAATGTTTCTATTCGCCGTGCGGCGAGCTCAAGAATCTTGTAATCCGAACCATCAAGATTTCTGACAGCGCTCTCTATCTCGTCTTTTGAAACTTCTACCGTACGGGTGTTGATGGAAACTCCTTCAAATTTTTCCGTGTATTCAAAAAGTGCCTCATCTCCCCTTGTTGCCACATCCTGTACTATTTCTTCCACAACATTCTTTATGGACTGATCGACACACTCTACACGATCTCTTATCCGCTTCAGCTCCTCTTCAAAAAATCCTTCGTAAGTGCTGATTATCTTCACCTTATTCTTTTACCCTTCTTATTCCGGCACCGAGTGATGAAAGCTTTTTCTCGATACATTCATATCCCCTGTCAATATGATATACTCTGGAAATCTCCGTCTTTCCTTCGGCTGCCAGTCCGGCAAGGATCAATGAAGCAGATGCTCTCAGATCGGTCGCCATCACGGGTGCGCCACGAAGCGTAGGGACACCTTTAACAATGGCGCTATTCCCTTCCACAATAATATCCGCTCCCATTCGTAACAATTCATTCACATGCATGAACCTGTTTTCAAAGACGGTCTCTCTTATAACACTTATCCCATTAGCTACACTCATCAATACAATCATCTGCGCCTGAAGATCGGTCGGAAATCCGGGGTAGGGCAGGGTTTTGATATCTACGCTGGTTATTTTTTCTCCCCTCGTAACGCTGAGCCCCCCATCATAAGGGGTAATATCCATTCCTGCTTCAGTCAACTTGTTAATAAGGGCATCGAGATGGTTTGGTTCACATCCTGTTATGTTTACATTGCCTCCCGTGAGCCCAACTGCTATCATATAAGTTCCCGCTTCAATCCTGTCGGGTATAACGGTATCTTCTACAGGATGAAGGGATTTTACCCCTTCAATCTCTATCATGTCCGTACCGGCCCCGGATATTTTTGCTCCCATACCATTCAACACATGGGCAAGATTAACCACCTCCGGTTCATGTGCGGCGTTTTCAAGCAATGTGGTGCCTTCAGCTAATGTTGCCGCCATCATGATGTTTTCCGTTCCTGTAACCGTTGAGATGTCAAAGTATATTTTTGTTCCTTTCAGTTTTGACGCCTTTGCGTCTATGTAGCCATCCCTGAGTTCGATTTGAGCACCCATTTCCTTCAGGGCTTTTAAATGTAAATTTACCGGTCTTGCACCAATTGCACATCCACCGGGGAGGGAAACCCGTGCCCTGCCCATTCTCGCCAGCAGTGGCCCTAAAACAAGAATCGAAGCCCTCATTGTCTTAACCAGATCATAAGATGCCTCACAATTCGTAATATCGCTCGCGTTTATCCTGAGGGGGCTGTCACCCTCGATTTGGACCCCGAGACTGACCAGTAGTTTTTTTATGGTTTTGATGTCAGCGAGATCGGGGATATTATGGAAAGTATTCCATCCTTCGGTAAGGAGGGAAGATGCTATAATCGGAAGTGCTGCATTTTTGGATCCGCTGATACGCACTTCCCCTGTCAGTCTTTCACCACCACATATTATGATCTTATCCAATATCATTCCCTCCTTCGAGCCGCCGCAATACGTTCTATTCCGGCGTAATCAGTCTGAAAACTTATATAATCATAAATTTGCGTTTCTCTCAACATCCTTTCTATGGAACGACTCTGCCCGTGGCCCATTTCAAGAACAAGCCATCCGCCTCTTTTTAAATAAGCCTCTCCTCCCTTAATAAGCTTCCGATGAAACTCGATACCCTCAGGACCGGCAATTAGTGCCTCTTTCGGTTCGAATTCCCTGACTTCGATTGGAAGATATTGAAATTCATTTTCAGCTATATATGGCGGATTGGAAACGATGAAGTCAAATTTTGCAGAGAGGGGTTCAAAAAGGTTACCGCAAAAGAAAAAAATCTGTTTCCCGACACCGTTTCTTCGGGCGTTTCGTTTTGCAACCATAATGGCGTCTATTGAAATATCTGTTGCGAAAACTTGGTATTTTTTTAACTCAGACGCGAGGGCCACACTGACTGCACCGCTTCCCGTTCCAATTTCCAGGATTTTTCCATTCATGAGCTTCCGCTGTCCTGAGAGTCTCAGAATTTCTTCGACGAGGATTTCTGTTTCAGGCCTTGGATTTAATACAGTATGATTTACTTCAAATTCAAGAGACCAGAATTCTTTCTTGCCAATGATATAGGTAACAGGCTCTCCTTTTAAGCGCCGTGCAACTCCTCTTCCAAGCTCCCGCAGTTCTTCATCGGTTAGTACATATTCATGATTCGTGTAAAGAAAAGAACGATCTTTGTTGAGATAGTAAGAGAGTAATACTTCTGCGTCAAGCCGTGGTGAATCTACGCCCTTGTTTTTAAGCTGAGCCTCTGTTTCTTTCAGGATGTTGAGGATGCTTCTTTTATCTTTCTGTTTCAGTATTTTCAAATTATTTATTATCCTCTGCATCTTTTGAAAAATGGGGCAAGAGAGTGCCGAAAGGAGAACTTTTAAAAAGAGGCGGCTTTTAAAGATTCGGTTTGATAGTGTGTTATAAGGGCATCAATGATGACCTGTATTTCTCCGGCAAGAATATTTTCCAAATTATAAAGAGTAAGTCCAATTCGATGATCAGTAACCCTTCCCTGGGGAAAATTGAATGTCCTTATCCTTTCACTTCTATCGCCACTCCCTACCTGGTTTTTTCTTGCCTCTGAGATTTTCGCATTCTGTTCCTCTTGCATTTTGTCGAGAAGTCTTGCCTTTAGCACCTTCATAGCCTTTGCCCGGTTTTTGTGCTGCGATTTTTCATCCTGACATGTTACAACCAATCCTGTGGAAATATGAGTAATCCTGACGGCAGAGTCTGTTGTGTTAACACTCTGCCCTCCATGGCCGGTTGAACGATAAACATCTATTTTCAAGTCGTTTGGATCTATGAAAACCTCCACGTCTTCCGCTTCAGGAAGAACTGCAACGGTCACAGCAGAGGTATGTATCCTTCCCTGGGTTTCCGTAACGGGAACTCTTTGTACACGGTGAACACCGCTCTCGTATTTTAGTTTGCTGTATGCACCCTTTCCCTCTAAAAGAATGATTACCTCTTTGAATCCTCCCGTGCCGCCTGAAGGGCTGGAACTGACAACTTCTGTTTTCCAGCCACACATCTCCGCATATCTTGCATACATGCGAAAAAGATCTGCAGCAAAAAGGCCCGCTTCTTCCCCCCCTGTACCGGCTCTGATTTCCAGAAAAACATTTCTTTCATCATTGGGATCTTTTGGAAGTAACAGAAGCTTTAGCTTATTTTCAAGTTCTTCAAGTTTTTGTCGAAGTTGGGGGATTTCTTCCTTTATCAGTTCCTTTAACTCTTCGTCTCTCTCGCGAAGAAGTTCCTGGTACTCTTCGAGTTGTAAACTTGTTTTTTCATATTCCCTGAAGGTTTCCACTATATCGGACAGCTCGGCATGTTCTTTGGCATATTTCTGAAACTCCAGACGGTTTTTTACGATCTCAGGATCGCTTAGCATTCCTTCCAATTCGTTATATCTTTTTTCAATGCCTTTGAGTTTCCTAAACATACCATTCCTTTTTTGAATAAGAGTTGATTGTTGCAGAGGGAGGTGCAGGCTACAAAAGAGACCATATTAATAGAATTACGGCACTTATTGCTTTATGGGGACCCGTTATCGCAGGCATAGACAATCTTTGTGATATTAATTCAAATGACGGGTTTACTTCTTTTCCTGCTTTTTTTCTAAACCTGAATATTTTCTCCTGAAACTTTCAATTCTGCCGGCAGTATCAAGTATCTTTTGTTTTCCCGTGATGAATGGGTGACAATTGGAACATATTTCCACTTTAATTTCTTTTTTTGTGCTTCTGGTGTTAATAACATTACCGCATACACAGGTTATTGTAGCGTCTGAGTATTCCGGATGAATATCCTTTTTCATATCTTTTTTATAATCCTCCTTACAGCATTAAAAAATTGACCTTCGAAGTCTTGCGCAACAGAACAATCTATTATAT
Source organism: uncultured Syntrophaceae bacterium (assembly GCA_964523565.1). GTDB lineage: Bacteria > Desulfobacterota > Syntrophia > Syntrophales > UBA6807 > CAZGAK01. The sequence continues at coordinate 19,502 of CAZGAK010000030.1, forward strand.
TTATTTTAAATTTAATTTCAAGAAAATAATGAAGACAATTCAGAACATATATGACAGATTGATTCTTGACTCCTTTTATATCACTGATTCATCGAATCAAGAAACTCCATGTTCGTTTCGGTTTTTCTGGTTTTATCAATTATAAACTCCATGGCATCCACAGGATTCATTTCCTGGAGAAGTCTTCTTAATATCCATATCCTGTTTAAATTTTCCTTTGGTGTTAACAGTTCCTCTTTTCTTGTGCCCGAGCGGATAAGATCAAAAGCGGGGAATACCCTTCTGTCAGCAATCCTGCGATCAAGGTGGAGTTCCATATTTCCCGTTCCTTTAAACTCTTCAAAGATAACCTCATCCATTCTGCTGCCCGTCTCAATAAGGGCTGTTGCAATAATGGTGAGGCTGCCTCCGTGTTCGATGTTTCTTGCCGCACCGAAAAATCTTTTTGGCTTGTGAAGTGCATTGGAATCAACACCACCGGAAAGGACTTTCCCGCTGGGAGGAACGACAGTGTTATATGCCCTGGCAAGCCTGGTAATACTATCAAGAAGAATTACGACATCCCGGTTGTGTTCTACGAGCCGTTTTGCTTTCTCAAGTACCATTTCTGAAACCTGAATATGTCTCTGCGCCGTTTCATCGAAGGTAGAAGAAATGACCTCTCCCTCCACACTTCTTTCCATATCCGTAACTTCCTCGGGGCGCTCATCAATCAGCAGAACCATGAGGGCAACATCCTTATGATTGGTTGTAATACTGTTTGCTATGTCTTTAAGCAGAACCGTTTTGCCTGCCCTGGGCGGTGATACTATCAATCCCCTCTGACCTTTTCCTATGGGTGAAAAGAGATCCATAATCCTTGTCGAATAATTTTCAGTATCCGATTCCAGCATTAGTTTTTCTTCAGGATAAAGGGGTGTGAGGTTGTCAAATAGTATTTTGTCCTTTGCTGCTTCAGGGGTTTCAAAGTTGACGGAACCAACCTTTAAGAGGGCAAAATATTTTTCCCCGTTTTTGGGGGGTCTTACCTCTCCTGAAACGGTGTCTCCTGTTCTCAGATTAAACCTCCTTATCTGAGAGGGAGATACATATATATCATCCGGACCGGGAAGATAATTAAAACCAACGGATCTCAGAAACCCAAAGCCATCAGGCAGCGTTTCCAGAACGCCTTCTTCCTTGATTACACCGTCCGTTTCAGCCTGGGCTCTAAGAATGGCAAAAATCAGATCCTGCCTTCTCATCCCGCTTGGATCCGGCACATTTAGCTCTTTTGCCAGTGCATTAAGTTCACTGATAGATTGTTTTTTTATGTCTGAAATATTCATGGTGCTCTCCCTTTTAAATACTCCTCCCCGCACAATTTAAAGTGTTGCCTTTCTAAAAGGATTACTTGACATGTTATGTGACCACCCTGATTTCCAGATTAGGAATGATCAACTGCTTAGAAAAATCCTTGAATACGTTCAATCGGTGGTTTGTTTAGAACTATAGAAACACTTCAGCAAGGAAGGGTTTTGCAAAATAACCTCAATAAGATGCCTGTTTCCTATATCAAACAAGGAGCTATGTCAAGATAATTTTCAGGGTCTGTCATCAGATAAGTTGTGCAATTATGTTTTGTTAATATCATATGCTGCAAAATCCGGGTTTAACATAATGAAGCTTAACTGCCTGCCCGTTTGGCCCCCTTCTCCTCTGTGTGAAAAGAAGGTATCTTTATGACAGGACGTGCATACATGGGCCGTTGCTATGTTTTTAGCAGGAATGCCGGCATGTAATATCTGTAGTTGGTTGGCTTTGGGAAGATTCATCATCCATTTTCCTCTTCTATCGGATTTCAGAAGACATGGATCTCGCACTGTATCCTCCGGCATAACTTTCCAAACTACTTTATCTACTTCATAACAGCAGGGGCCTATGGAAGGACCTATGACGGCTATAATATCTTCCAATTCCGAGTTAAATTTTTTTATGAAAATATCAATAGCCCTGGCAACAATGTTAAGGGAAACCCCCCTCCATCCGGCATGGACAACGCCTGTCACACGTTTTATCTTGTCTGCCAGGAAGATGGGTACGCAATCCGCCGTCTTGACTCCTATGGCAAGGCCAGGCATGTTCGTGATAATACCATCGTAATCAAGACCCTGTTTTTCATGCCAGTCCTCATGGTTATTATCAATAACAAGAATGCCATCTTCGTGGACTTGATTCACCGTAAAAAAATGATCTGTCAGTATTTTAAAAGCATGAGAGAGGATATTCCAGTTCTCCAGAACGTTTTTTTCCTTGTCCCCTTCGCGGACACTAAAATTGAAATCCGCAAATCTTCCCTTACTGATTCCTCCCCATCTGGTGCAAAAGGCATGGGTTATAAAATCATATTTGCCAAGAGCCGTACATTCCAGATATTTTACGCTATCTCTTTTTGAAAATTTGAACATATCCAGCATCAAGTATCAAGTTGGACCGAGGTATATCCCCTCAGCGCTTCACAGGCAGAGGCCATATCTTCCGGCATGGGTGATGAAAATTCCATGTAACGATCGATAACAGGATGGCAGAAGCCTATCTGGCTTGCATGGAGGGCTTGTCTCGTAATCATTTTTAATGCATTTCGTGGCGCATCATTTTTTATTTCATTGCTTCTTTTTTTTGAATTTCCATAAACGGCATCTCCAACTACCGGATATCCCAGCGTGTTCAGGTGTACCCTGATCTGGTGAGTTCTGCCCGTCTCGATCTCAACATCGAGGAGAGTGGCGAAGCCATATTGTTCAATAACTTTCCATCGCGTTATCGACATTCTGCCCCTCTTGCTTTTTGTAGACATCTTTTTTCGATCTGTCGGGTGTCGACCTATGGGCAGTTCTATAGTTCCCTTTTCTTCCTTTACGTCGCCATGGACGATCACCTTGTAAATTTTTTTTACAAGGTGCTTTTTAAACTGTTTTGCCAACCCCGCGTGGGCGGGGTCCGATTTTGCTATAATTATGAGACCGGAAGTATGCTTGTCCAGACGGTGGACTATACCCGGTCGCAGGAATCCTCCCACACCGGAGAGGTCTTTACAATGAAATAAAAGGGCGTTTACAAGAGTACCACTATAGTTACCTGCAGCAGGATGAACAACCATACCGGAAGGCTTGTCTAATACGATGATCGATTCATCCTCATAAACAACGTTAAGAGGGATATTTTCCGGCATTACATCATAGACTTTTGGTTTCTCCTTATTCAGAACAATAAAGTCCCCTTCTTTTAAACGGTAACCAGGCTTTACCCTCGAACCGTTCACCAGTACGTTAACGTCATTAATGATCCTCTTAATCTGTGATCGGGACAGGGGGATATCTTTTTGGGAAAGTAAAATATCAAGCCTCAAGCCACTTTCACTTTCGCTAACGGTGAATTCGATTTTTTCTTCTTCCTGATGGGTCATCATGGCACTATTTTCGATTTTGCAATTTGGTATGCCAAAGCGTTGCAATTGTAGTGAAAATCCGAATATCGAAATCCGAAACAATATCTAAATTATAATGTTCAAACTTCAAAACAAAAGAGGCATGGTACCAGTAGTTTTTGTTTTGATTATTCATATTTCGGGAATTTGAATTTGTTTCGAGTTTCGAGATTCGAATTTCGGATTTAAGTGTATCTGCCTCATGGATTAACGGTAATGTTTCTATTATGCAACGCCGTGATCTATATCTTTCAGCCCTCTCTCTATCAAGACCAACTCTGTTTCATCTATTGTTCGTAAGTCAAAAATGACTTCCTCTTCAGAAATTCGGGCAATAACGGGTATTTCAAGGTGTCGCAACTTCTCACCCAGCCTGCTTGCCGACATACGAGGGAAATCAATAGCCACAAGAACCGTAGGAATCTCCTGTGTCGGCAGAGAACCTCCTCCGGCCATGGAATATCCTTTCTTCAACGAGAAAGTAAAGTTTTCAAAAGACGATTTCCTTAATATTCTCAATAATTTCCTTGCCCTTTTTTCGACGGTAGTTACAGGTTCTGTTAATGATCGAAGTCCCTTTATACTGGAAATCGCTTCTTCCATGTTCAGATAATGTTTCATTGTTGCTTCGAGGGCGGCGAGGGTTAATTTATCGATTCTCAGGGCGCGGTTGAGTGGATTCTTTTTGATTTTTTCCAAAATTTCTTTTTTCCCCAGGACAATCCCTGCCTGGGGACCACCGAGGAGCTTGTCACCACTGAAAGTAACCACATCGACCCCCGCCTTCAATGCGTCCTGAACGGTGGGCTCTTTTTCGAAACCATACCTGTCGAGTTCAACAAAACAGCCGCTTCCCAGATCATTCATTACGGGAATACCTGCACGTTTCCCCAGCTCTGCCAGTGCGGAAAGTTCCACCTCTTCGGTAAAACCCGCGATCCTGAAATTGCTCGTGTGGACCTTTAAAATAAGTCCCGTATTTTCTCCTACTGCCTTTTCGTAATCGGGGAAATGGGTCCGGTTGGTGGTCCCTACCTCCCTTAGTATAGCACCGCTCTTTTCCATAACTTCGGGAATGCGAAATTCCCCGCCAATTTCAATTAACTCACCTCGTGAAACGATCGCCTCCCTTCCCTCTGACAAGGTATTCAGGACAAGCAATACGGCAGCCGCATTGTTATTTACAACCATGGCATCCTCGGCACCCGTGAGGGCACAGAGGATTTCCTGTACATGGTCATACCGCAATCCCCGTTTTCCTTCTGACAGAGCGAATTCCAGATTTGAATACCCTCGACTGATTTCAATAACTTTTTCCAGGGCTTCCTCACAGAGGGGCGCTCTGCCGAGATTGGTATGTAAAATGATTCCTGTCGCATTTACCACGCGACGCAGGTTGTAGGCACGCAACCCTTCGATTTTCTCCTTTACTTCATTGGCTGCTTTTTCGGCAGACGGAATAAAGGCGCTATGTTCGCCTTTCTTCGGCGCTGTTAATATAGTCTCTCTCATTTTCCCTACAACTGCCCGACAGGTTTTTACGACAAAATCTCTTGGCGCTTTATCAAAGACGTTCTCTTTTTCCAGAATTAATAAAATTTCATCAATTTTGGGGAGCGTTTTTAACATTTTCTTAATCGTATCATTCATATCATGTTCCCCTGTCCTATGAAGAATTGAGAGCTTTGGAAAACAAAAATCTAATCACGAAAGTTCGAAAATTACTAAAACCCGAAAAAATTAAAGCATTCGTAACAGGTTTTACAAAGCATTTGAGTTGAGATTTTGCCTCCCCAGACGGAAATCCCTGAAGTTATTGACGGCGGTGAAAAACTCCCGCATCATAATGACCCAGTAATACCGGCCACGACTAGTGAGGTGAAAATTGCCGTGGTGATAACGCAGACCACCGGCCATCATAAAAGCAGTAATGTTCCCCCATAGATACGGGAGTACATTCCTGCCGTATTTTTTATGCAGGGGGGCAACCTCCAGTTTCAGCCCAAAGAGTTTCATCAGGAAATCATAGCGAATTTGATCCGTCAGTGAAAAATCACGTGAAGCCATAAGGGGGAGTTCCTCCCTGTTTATTCTATCAATATATTGCCTAATATCGAACGTGTTTGCATAACACCTTCCGCTTATATATCCTATGGAACCACTGCCCAGACCGGCATATTCATCATAATCGACGATATATTCGTCAATCATGGCATCTTTTCTGGAAAAGCACCACGCTGATGAAAAACGGTAATCCGGGGACAACCTTCTTGAAATTAACCGGTAAAATTTCTTTTCCTTCCCATAATCAACCTTTCCCATGGTTCTTTCCACAGTCCTTCGCGTCGAGTCGGAAACCATCAGGGGGTAATAGGTGATCTGATCCACCCCCATTCGTATGAGAATATCCAGATCCCTGTCTATGCTGTCGATAGTCTGGACAGGAAAGTTGAAAATCATGTCCGCATTGAGGGTATCAAAGTGCCCCAGTGTGTTGATCAGCCTTTCAGATATAATTTTACCGCTTCCATAGCTGTTATAACGACCCATCGCCTTGAGAAGGCCATCATCAAAACTCTGTATTCCGACGGAGAGCCGGTTTGTGCCAATCCCTTTTAAGATTTTAATATTCCGTTCCGTCAGGTGGTTGGGGTTAGTCTCTACGGAGATTTCCCTGATTCTAAAGCATTCCCTGGCAAGTGAAAGGGTCTCTTCCAACTCATCAATCAGAACGGTTGGAGTGCCTCCACCGACATAGATCCCGCTGAAATTGTAACCTTTTTCTCTATAAAGGGTTATTTCCTTTCTCAGGGCGTTAAAGTATTGCCGGCAAAGGGATTCTTCAAAAAGGACACGGTTAAATGAACAATAGGTGCAAAGACTCTCGCAGAACGGAATGTGGATATAAAGGAGTCGGGCATCACCCATGTTGCCGCTGGGAAGAATCGGTTTTTTCCTTTCATCAAACTGCATGGCCCGGGAAAACTCAAGTTTTGCAGCCTTCGTTATCAATTCACCGATCAAGATTTTATGCCTCCCCAGTGAGGTAATCCGCATTTACCCATGACTTTCTTATTTTTCTTAATGAAGATTTTTGATTCCATATTAGACCGAAAATTGAACAAGTTATATTAATAAAGGATAATCCATTAGCAGATATCTTTAAAACGATCAAGGATTCTTATATTTTTCAATATCTTGCAAAAATAGTTTTATGGTGTTATGGAAATCAGGTTTTCAATACAATCAAACTAGGAGGCTGTCCGAGAATAGCAGAGGGTCAGTGAAGAAGCAATGCATATATGA
>CAZGAK010000031.1:0-26142 GCA_964523565.1 uncultured Syntrophaceae bacterium
GGTTTTGATATTGTTTCGAATTTCGTACTTCGGATTTCGAATTTATTTTCCGCCAACATCTGCATAAAAACGTAGTTGTTACGGATAAAGAATCTAAAGTTTTCCTTTTCAGGAGTATTACATGGGTTATCTCGTTCTGGCCCGAAAGTGTAGACCTCAAGTTTTTGAAAATGTTGTGGGGCAGGATCATGTTGTAAGGACCCTTAAAAACGCCATACAATATAATCGTGTCGCCCACGCCTTTATGTTCAGTGGCCCGAGAGGTGTGGGAAAAACATCTGTAGCCCGCATCCTGGCCAAGGCAATTAATTGTGTACAGGGACCGTCCGAAATTCCCTGTAATGAATGTACCAATTGCAAGGAAATTACCGACGGGATATCAATGGATGTTCGAGAGATTGATGGCGCATCCAACAGGGGGATTGATGAGATAAGGGAACTCAGGGAAAACATCAAATTCTCACCCGTATCTTCGCGTTACAAGGTGTACATCATTGACGAAGTTCATATGTTGACACAACCGGCCTTCAATGCACTCCTTAAAACGCTCGAAGAGCCTCCCCCTCATGTAATCTTTATGTTTGCCACGACAGAAATCCATAAAGTTCCTTCGACCATCCTTTCCAGATGCCAGCATTTTGACTTCAGGCGGGTATCGACCAGGCAAATTGCCGACAATCTCAGGCAGATTGCGACTTCAGAGGGGATCAGTGTCAGTGATAACGGGTTGCTCTGGATTGCCCAGGGTGGAGAGGGAAGTATCAGGGATGCCCAAAGCATCTTCGATCAGCTAATATCTTATGCCGGTACCGATATCAAAGACAGTGATATAGGAGAACTTCTCGGTCTCAAAGACAGAAGTTTTCTTTTTGATATTTCCAGGGCAGTCCTTGAGAGGAATGCCGGTGACTGTTTGAAGGTCATCGATGAAGGGTATTACACCGGTGTGGATATGAAGCAGTTCTATCAGATGCTTCTCCACCATTTTATGAATCTGCTGATGATAAAAATAACAGGGGATGACCATGTCCTTGTCGATATTCCCCATGACGAGATAAGGGAACTTTCGAAACAGGCAGATGGGACTTCAAGAGAAACACTGCAGCGTTTACTTGAGATCCTGATGGCCGAAGAAGAAGATATAAAAAAGAGTCTCGATCCACGGCTAAACCTTGAATTTGTTCTGGTCAGGATGGTCTATCTTGAACCAATGATACCGGTTGATGAGATCCTGTCAAAAATGGAGCGTCTGGAAAAAAGGCTTTCTTCAAAGGCGGGAGAGGGGCGAAGGGGTATGCCCCCTGATAACAACTTGCCCGATTCTGATCTTGACACAAAGGCAAAAAAGGAAAGTGCCGCAGAGGATATTCCCGGAACTAATCTCTGGAAAAATTACAAAAATTTTATAAAGAAGAAAAACCCTCTTCTCTGGTCCAAAATTGAACCCGGTACATTTCTCGGTTATGAAAACAGATGCCTGAAAATAGGTTTTCCTGCAGGATATATCTTTCTGGATGATATTACAGAAAAATCTCAAATGGATCGCCTGACCGATATATCGAGTGAATTCTTTCAGGATGATATAATTATAAAGATAGAATTGTTAACAGAGGGGTCTAAAGAATACAATAATGTGATATCCAATGGCTTTAATAATAGAAAGAATATAAATAATATTAAAAATGAAGCATTGAACCATCCATTGGTACAGAAGGTTATGGATGTGTTTGAAGGTGCCGAACTGTGTGAGGTTATTTCAAGAGTCAAGGACTAAAAAGTTTTAGGAGGTAAAAACAGTGGCCAATTTTCAAAAACTTATGAAGCAGGCCCAAAAGATGCAGGAAAAGATGATGCAGGCTCAGGAAGAGCTGGCATCCAAAAAGGTGGAGGCCGCAGCCGGTGGAGGAATGGTAGCCGCCGTTGTCAATGGAAAATTTGAGCTTGTGTCGTTGAGAATCGAAAAGGAAGTTGTTGATCCGGAAGATATTGAAATGCTTCAGGATTTAATTATTGCTGCGGTAAACGAAGGTATACGTATGGCCCAGGAGATGTCAGCGGCTGAAATGTCGAAGATTACAGGCGGGCTTAATCTCAATATTCCCGGAATAACATAAAGGGTTTCTCGGTATGACAGGTTATGCACCCCCGATAAGACGTCTTATTAAGGAATTAAGCAGATTTCCCGGAGTTGGGGAGAAAACAGCGACGAGATTGGCCGTATTTATTCTGAGCGCTCCCGAGGAAGAAGCGATCAGGCTCGCTGAGAGTATTATTGAGGTCAAAAGAAAAATCCGTTTATGTTCCATTTGCTTTAATCTGACTGACCAGGAACTCTGCGAGATTTGCAGAGATACCTCAAGGGATAAAGAAATCATTTGTGTCGTATCCGATCCGGATTCCCTCGTAGCTATTGAGGAAAGTGGAAGTTTCAGGGGAACATACCACGTCCTCCATGGGTTATTGTCTCCCATTGATGGAATAGGGCCGGATAGCCTGAGGTTGCAGGAACTCCTGGACAGAATCGCAAAAAACGACGTTGGAGAAGTTGTTTTGGCTACCAATCCAAGTGTCCGGGGAGAGTCTACCGCACTTCTCATTGCTAAACTCCTCAAAGACAAGGATGTAAAGATTACGAGGATTGCTCTCGGAATTCCCGTCGGAGGAGATCTTAAATACACGGATAAAATGACCATGGCAAAGGCTATCGAATTCCGTCGAGGGGTATAGATTCTTTATTCACAACAACTGCGTTTTTTGCGCAGATGCTGGCGGAAAATAAATTCGAAATACGAAGTACGAAATTCGAAACAATATCAAAACCTTAAACTCGAATGTCCAAAACTGTTTCGAAAATTTGTTATTTGATATTAGGATTTGTTTCGTATTTAGATATTCGAATTTCGGATTTGCGGCTTTGCCGCCTTAGGGGAGCGTTCCCATGAGTTCTTTTAGAGAGATTTCCTGCGACACGATAACAAAAACGGTACGAGAACTTTTTCTGGACGCAAATACGGTTCTGGGAGAGGATGTCCTCTATGCAGTAAAGAAATCTATTGCCGGGGAAGAATCCGAACTGGGACGATACGCACTTGAAAAAATAGAGGAAAACGCAAAAATCGCAAGAGAAACATCTGCACCCCTCTGCCAGGATACGGGTCTTGCGGTGCTGTTTGTAGAGCTGGGACAGGATGTCCATATTGTAGGTGGGAATTTTGATGAGGCTATCCAGAGAGGGGTCAGGGAAGCTTACAGGGACGGGTTCTTGAGAAAGTCAGTATGTGATCCCCTGTCAAGAAAAAATACGGGTGACAACACTCCCGCAATAATTCATACAGAAATCGTAGATGGAAACAGCATAAAAATCACTGCCATGCCGAAAGGTGGAGGGAGTGAAAATATGAGCAGTTGCGCCATGCTTCTCCCTGCAGCAGGTGCAGAAGGATTAAAGAAGTGTATAGTGGAGAAGGTTGCCAAGGCCGGGTCCAATCCCTGTCCACCTGTCATTGTTGGAATAGGCATAGGGGGTTCCATAGAAAAATCAGCCATCCTGGCGAAAAAGGCACTTTTGCGAACTGTTGGAGAACACAATCAAAGTGATAGCCGATTATCGAAATTAGAAGATGAAATCCTTGAAGAGATCAACAGGCTGGGCATAGGTCCTCAGGGATATGGTGGAAGGACGACGGCCCTTGCAGTTCATATAGAAATGATGCCCTGCCATATTGCAAGTCTGCCGGTAACGATCAATATCCAGTGTCATGTCGCACGGCATAAAGAAGCAGTTATTTGAGAAATAAAAGTTCATAATTCTTTTTCTGGTGGGTGGAGTAAAACGAGAGCTAAAGAGGTATGTCGATGAAGAACGCTATACAAGTCGATACGCCCCTTACGGATACGATCTGTGAGGAACTGAATGTGGGAGACCTGGTTCTCTTAAGCGGTGAGGTTATTACAGGAAGGGATACCGCCCACAAAAGACTCTATAATTCAATACTTCAAGGTGAGAGACTGCCAGTCAGCCTTGAAGGAGAAATCATTTTTTATGCGGCACCAACACCCGCCAGACCGGGTCATCCTATAGGTTCTATAGGCCCCACGACAAGTAGCCGCATGGATCAATATACGCCGAAGCTGATAGCGTCAGGGTTGAAAGGAATGATAGGAAAGGGTAAAAGATCCGCTGAAGTAAGGGAAGCCATAAAAAGATATAAGGCTGTGTACTTTGGGGCCATGGGAGGTGTTGCAGCTTTATTGTCGAGGTGTGTAAAAAAAGCTGAAGTAATAGCCTACGGTGATCTTGGCCCGGAATCCATGATGCGTTTGGAAATAGTGAATTTCCCCCTGGTAGTCGTTAATGACACGAAGGGAAGAGATCTCTATGAAGAAGCTGTAGAAAAACATCAGGGTCCTCTGAAAAATTTTTAAATAAATATTGACACTGAATATCATATATATTAGTTAGCTTGATTATTATTCAACGATTCCAGCTCAAATAATTCTGTGTAAGGGAGAGTTACCTGATGATTGAGATAAGGTGGCATGGAAGAGGTGGTCAGGGTGCGGTTACATCAATTGAGATGCTTGCGCTGGCTGCCATTGAGGAAGGGGTGTATGCTCAGGGTTTCCCCAGCTTTGGTCCTGAAAGGAGAGGGGCTCCGGTGGCTGCGTTTAACCGGATTGATGACAAGCGAATAAAGCTAAGGCACGCCATCTATAATCCTGATGTTGTGGTTGTCCTTGATGCGAGTCTTGTGGGTCTGGTTAACGTACTCGAAGGATTGAAACCGGAGGGCACGTTGGTTGTCAATACAACAAAATCCCCTGAAGAGCTAAAAAAAGAACTGAATTTTAAGGGGACGGTTGCCACAGTGGATGCATCGCACATAGCCAGGCAAGAACTGGGCGTTCCCATAACGAACACAACAATGCTTGGAGCCCTTATTAAGGCAGTCCAACCGATCAAGCTTAAATCAGTGGAAGGTCCTCTGAAAGAGAGGTTTGGGAGGTTAGCTCCGAGAAACATAAAGGCCCTCAAAAGGGCTTATAATGAATTGAAAATATCATAATCAACTTAATTCATTTTGAGGTTTACCTATGAAAAAGAAAAAATGGCCTGAAACCTGGCAGGAAATGAATCCCGGTTGTATGGTGTTCGAGCCTGCGAGTGCAAGGAGTTATCTCACGGGAAGCTGGAAAGCGCAGCGCCCTGTTTGGGATGACTCCAAGTGTATTAAATGTGGGATCTGTTACATCTTCTGTCCTGAGGGATGTGTATCCCAGGATGAAAAGGGATTCTTCAGGGCGGATCTTGATTACTGTAAGGGCTGTGGAATCTGTGCCCATGAATGCTGGCCGGGTGCCATAGAAATGGTTGAGGAGGGTTAATAATGGCAAAACGAGTTGGTATGGAGGTGGGAATCGCTGCAGCTGAGGCGGTGGGAATGTGCAATATTGACATGGCAGCCGTCTATCCGATTACTCCTCAATCTCATATTGCGGAACATCTGTCAGAGATCGTTGCTGACGGAAGAATTGATGCGGAGTTTGTGACCGTCGAGTCTGAACATACGTCGATCAGTTGTGTGTCCGGCGCTTCGGCGACAGGGGCAAGAGTTTATACGGCTACAAGTTCCCAGGGGCTGCTGTACATGCATGAAATATTGCCCATCGTTTCTGCCATGAGGCTTCCCGTTGTTATGGCGAATGCCAACAGGGCCATATCGGGGCCTATTAATATATGGAATGATCACTCAGACATTATGCCCCAGAGAGATGCGGGCTGGGTCGTTTTTTTCGCGGATAATGGCCAGGAAGTTGTAGACATGACGATTCAATCCTTCAAGATTGCCGAAGATGACGACGTCATGTTGCCTGTTTGTCTGAATATGGATGGTTTTCAGTTGACACACACGGTTGAGCTTATTGAGTTTCCGGATCAGAAAAAGGTGGATAAATTTCTTCCCCCGCGTAAACCTTTCGCGACGCTTCACCCGGATAATCCGATTTCCATGGGAACACTCGGTATGCCTGAAATTTACGCGGAGTCGAGGAAATCTCAGGACGAGGCCCTGAAAAATTCAAAGAAAACCATATTAAAGGTATGGGATGAGTGGGAAAAGATGTTTGGCCGCAGTTATAAGCCGGTCGAGACTTACCTCGCGGAGGATGCTGAAATCCTGCTGTTGACCATGGGTTCCATGAGTGAAACAGCGGAAATAGCCATTGATGAATTACGAAAAAAGGGGTTGTCTGTCGGTCTGGTGAAATTGAGACTCTGGAGACCCTTCCCCTTTGAGGAGCTTAAGGCGGCAGTGAAAAAGGCGAAATTGCTGATCGTTACGGATCGTGCAGTTTCCTTCGGTGGTTCCGGCGGGCCGGTTTTTATAGAAATCAAATCGGCGCTGTACCATGAAAAAGAACGCCCCCTGGTTTATAATTCTATTATAGGTCTCGGTGGGCGGGATGTTCAAGTGACAGATTTTATGAAGATCGTCGAGGATGCGGCTAAAGCTGGGGAAAAGGGAATCATTAGAGATTACGAATTTTATGGAGTGAGGGGATAATGAATATTATAGAAAATTTTGATTTATTTGCCCCGAGGCTGGTTGATAAAAAGGAATATTTCTGTTCCGGTCACCGGGCGTGTCAGGGATGTGGTGAGGCACTGGCAATCCGATTGATGTGCAAGGCCCTTGGTCCTGATACGATTATCGCGAATGGAACGGGGTGCATGGAAGTTATATCGAGTTTTTATCCCACGACAGCCTGGGATCTGCCCTGGATACATTTGGCATTTGAGAATGCCGCGGCGGTGGGTTCCGGTGTCGAGGCCGGATTAAAAGCATTGAGAAGAAAGGGAAGGATTCCGGATCGGGACGTAAAAGTGGTTGCCATAGCCGGGGACGGAGGCACCATGGACATCGGCATACAGTCCCTTTCGGGAGCCATGGAAAGAGGGCATGACATGCTTTATGTTTGCCTTGATAATGAGGCCTATATGAATACGGGGATTCAGCGTTCCAGTGGAACTCCCATGGGAGCAGCCACAACGACTTCTCCCGCCGGCAAGGTAGTCCCGGGAAAGCAGGAATGGAAGAAAAATGTCCCCGAGATCATGGTTGCCCACAATGTGCCATACGTGGCTACAGCATGCCACAGTTATCCCCTGGATTTCATGAACAAGGTGAAAAAGGCCAGAAAGGTTAAAGGTCCGTCATATATACACTGTTTGTCAGTTTGCCCGACGGGATGGAGGAGCGCTTCCGAGGAAACAATCAAGCTGGGACGTTTGGCCGTTGAAACAGGCATGTTTCCCCTTTATGAGGTAGAAGACGGTAAATATAAAATAACCATTGAAGTAGACGAGCTGAGACCTATAGAGGATTACCTGAATCGTCAGGGTCGATTCAGTCATCTCACGCCGGATCAGATAGAAAATATTCAGGACAGAGTTTACCAGGAATATAATAAATTGATGGATAAGGTAAACGGTTTACACTCCTGGTCGGACTTAAAGTATGAGTGGGGATTGTTTGAATAGATCTTCCCTTTAATATAATACACAAGATAAGGTGGCTTAAGAATGGATAAAGTTGCATTTAGCAGTTGGAACGGTAAGATCGTGGATAACAGGAAGGGTAAAGTATCCAAGGCCTTAAAAGCCGCTGACATGAAATTACCCAAACTGTCGGACGGGAAGAAGGCTAAAGCCCTTATGGGTTGGAATGGTCTGGTGATGATGGATCCCAAAGCAGATGTCTTATCCCTGACCCTGAATTATCTGAAAGAGATAAGAAAAATTTCGTGTGGTGAATGTTCCGTTTGCATGATTGGCATCGATAAACTTTTGGATATGTTTGAGCTGATGACTGAAGGGTTTGGAGATAAAGGAATCCTTGCCGAGATGGAACAGATTGTCAAGGGGGTGTCTGAAGGCGCGAAATGTGCTTTTGGTCAGTCTGCTCTACTTCCTGTTCTGGATGCAGTTAAATACTATCAATCTGATTTTCTTGCCCTGATGAAGGGAGAAAAGAAACTGGGAGGTGCGGAATGCGAATCTTCTGTAACTGCTCCCTGTATGGAGGCATGTCCAGCCGGCCTCGATGTTCCTGGTTATATTGAACTGATTAAAAACAATAAGTTTAAAGACTCCCTCAACCTGATTCGGGAAAATTGTATCCTTCCAGGTGTTGTAGGACGTGTCTGTACTCATCCCTGTGAAGATGCCTGTGTGCGCAATGATGTCGATGAACCTCTGGCCATCAGATTGCTGAAAAAAGCTGCCGCGGATTTTGATATTCAGGATGGAGGTGGTTCACTGGGTGTCCCTGCCGGAGAAAAAGAAGAAAAGGTTGCCATCATCGGGGCGGGTCCGGCAGGGCTTGCTGCGGCCTATAATCTTCGCTCAATGGGTTATGGTGTAACGATCTTTGAGGCTTTGTCTCAGGCCGGCGGAATGGCCGCTGTGGGAATCCCCGAATATCGTCTTCCCCTGGATATCCTCAGTCACGAGATTGACCTGATCAAGAGAATGGGGGTTGAAATAAGACTCAATACGAAAGTGGAAAAACTCGACTTCAATAATTTGAAGAAGCAAGGCTATCAATCTGTCTTTGTAGCGGTGGGTGCCCATCAAGGGAACAAGATGGGTGTCGAAGGGGAAGATCAGGAGTCTGAAGGCCTTGTCGATGGTGTTGAGTTTCTCAGGGATTTGAACCTTGGAAAGAAGATTGAGCCCAAAAAGAAAGTGCTCATCATCGGTGGTGGTGATGTTGCCATTGACTGTGCCCGCAGCTGTGTAAGACTTGGGTTTAAAGACGTGGAGATTGTTTACAGAAGGTCCCGTGTTGAGATGCCCGCGAGGGATGAAGAAATTGAAGGAGCGGAAGAAGAGGGCATAAACATCAGATATCTGACAGCTCCTCTGGAGATTAATGCAAAAGATGGAAAGTTTGAAAGCCTGGGCTGTATCAAGATGAAACTCGGCAAACCTGACGAGAGCGGAAGGAAAAGACCTGTTCCTGTTAAAGGTTCCGAATTTACAATTGGTGCGGAAATGATCATAGCTGCGATAGGTCAGAGTCCGAAGCTGCCTGTGGTAACAGATAAGAAAAAACTCGGGACTACGGCGTGGGGAACCATAAAAGCTGATCCTGTAAGTTATATGACAGATGTTAAAGGGATCTTTGCCGGTGGTGATTGTGTTACCGGCGCGGCGACCCTTATAGAGGCTTTGAATGCGGGGAATCAAGTTGCCCGAAGCATCGATTGTTATCTCCAGGGAGGTCGTTTAAATGGGAAGATGTCCTTTGAAGGAGTTGATGTGGCAAAGCAGCGGGGGCAGGGCTTTATCGGAAAGAATCCGGCAAACAGGGTCAATCTTCTGGATAAAAAGAAGAGGGTTGGTGGTTTTGCCGAAATCGAAGGTGGATTTGATGCGGCTGAAGCAATGAAAGAAGCCCAGCGCTGTCTGAGATGTTACAGGGTTGTGGTTTGGGAAACGGCCAGGTAATTGAGTTATATTTTGAAATCATACAAACAAGGGGAATGTGATGGTTAATATAGTAATAAACGGGCGTAAGGTCAGAGCAAAAGACGGTTCAACTATACTTGAGAATGCCCGGGATCTGAAACTGGATATTCCGACTCTTTGTCACCACGATGATCTCAGCCCATTCGGCGCCTGTCGACTCTGCACGGTGGAAGTAAAAGCAAATGGAAAATGGCAGATTGCAACCTCCTGCAATACAGCAGTCGAAAGCGGGATGGAAATCAGGACAAACTCAAGTAAAGCACTTGAAAGCCGTAAGATGGCTGCAGAATTGCTTTATTATAAATACCCGGAAACAGAAGCCGTAAGGGAAATCGCTGAAAAGCTGGGGGTAGATGTCTTTGAAGAAAAGGGGGAAGAAAACGACTGCATCCTTTGCGGGTTATGTATAAGAGCATGCAAAGAGATCGTAGGTGTCAGCGCTCTTACATTTCAGGATAGGGGTCTTGGTCGTGATCTGGAGGAGCCTCAAATTGAATTTGATCCAAATGCCTGCATCGGCTGTGGTTCATGTGCTTATGTATGCCCCACGGGCTACGTTAAAATGGAATCAGAAGACGATAAGATAATCATCTGGAACAAGGTCTTTAAGATGACACCCTGTAAGGTATGCGGAAGATTCTTTGCACCTGAGGACCAGTTAAGATATATCAGCAAGACAACGGGTGTACCGTTCAGCAACTTGACAACCTGTGTAAGCTGCAGGTAAATAAAAAATTATTGCAAATTAGCTCAGGTTTTAGTAAAAACGCGTTTTTGAAAATGCGTATCGAGCACAAATAGTAAAACTATTTCTTATGTTTCGAAGATTCCCCGGCCGGCTCATACGGGTGGGGAATCTTCAATTTTACGTTCCTCAGTAGCTCAGTTGGTAGAGCAGATGGCTGTTAACCATCGGGTCCGTGGTTCGAGTCCGCGCTGGGGAGCCAGCAAAAAATAAGGCCTGACTATGTGTCAGGCCTTTATTTTTTTGTTTTCCGGTGATTGAGTGAGAGCCACCTGTGAGCTTGCCCTCTTACGCATCACTCGGGATAAATTTGCTCAGCGAAGGAAGGTACGCCTCAGTGAGCTAAGGGAAAATCAGCCGTTAGAAAAATATTGGTTATTTTAACTTTTGTGTGAAAAAGTCGTTTCATCTGCATTTATTTCAGGGTACTCGCATATTTTGTCAATCATTGAACCTTCATTTAATTGCCGGTTGCTCGATAATTGACAGATCATTACGTACATCTTTCCACGAAACTTGTTGTCTGGCATAGTGAATGAGTTCAGAATGGCAGTCACGAAGTCGCAAGGCGGAGCCGCAAGGACATTCCTCATGCCCCTTGGGTTGATTCTTGTGGGCAAGCAGCCTCATGAAGGCTTCGACATTTTGCCCCACTGTAATTCCAAGTAGTTCAGAATAGAATTCCAATACTCCCTGATCATAATGTGATCGCTGTCCCCAAGGCGGTGGGTGCCCATGCTCGTCATAATATGTCTGCCAGACAAGAAACGGCGCAACAAATTCATTCAGAAAAAAAATAATTCTCGGGTTAGATCGCCATTTCTGACTTATTTCTGCGTTGACCCCTAAACATGCGCTCCCGTCACTCATTATATGACGATCAATGTTTCCGATCAGTAGCTTTCTATCGTTGCAATACATCCGGGGAATTCTTCTTGGGTAATTGTCCGGCAATAAAATCGCTATTCGATAGTCGAGATAGCGTTGTGAGACGGGTATCAACAGGCGATAAATGCCACTGACAATGGCAGATTCTGTCCTGAGGGCAAAAACCTTATTTATTCGGGTGCCCGACGGAAGGATTTCCATTTTAAGAAACGGATATTTGATGGCAAGAAAATCTGCTTCCTCGGGCTCGACGAGTACACCACCCCCACCGGGTGAACCAGGCGTGGCTGGATAAACAGCTGGCCGGAGTCACCGTTCCCCATATTTTTGTTTATGGTCACGAGCCCGCCTTCAGGACGAAACATCCCGACTGCCTCGCTTACTATGGCAAAGCCCGTAATGCATTCTGGAACAGTATCGGCAATGCCGGGGCGCGTGTTTATTTTTGCGGACACGATCACTTTTACGCACGATGTATGGTGAAAGATAACGTCGGTAACGAGATCCACCAAGTCCTCAACGGAACGGGCGGAGCCCCTTTGAGAGACTGGGACGGTAAATACGAGGACCCACGCGTACAATCAAAATTCGTCGCGAATAAGATATACGGGTACAACGTGATAACGATTAGCGCTCGTAGCGTTTTAGTGATATTCAAACGATGGGACGGCGGGGATACCTGGACGGTAATCGATTCGCTTTCATACAGCGTTCCGGAGCACCATTAACGAGATTTCCGAACCCTTACAATCCGGGATCCCAATGGTCATGTGTGGTATTTTTTTCAGCCAGTACCTGAATAGCAATATCAAAATCAATAGAACTCATGGAGGATTGTCGAGATTATAGCAGCTCTATGAACTTTTAAAATTGACAGCGGAGTTATGATATTGATTTCCTGTACTCAATTATTTATGGACTCGATTTATTCCATTTCCCCGTTCGTTTATTTTTTCCTGAAGCATGATTTTCCATAATTAATCTCTTATGTAACCTTTCAAATAGAAATCTTGGGTTTGCATCATCTCAATAAGCCTGATATAAAGAATCAGGAAAATTGCTGATCTGATAAATCGCATTGGGGCAAAAAGACACATGGTTAACGTATTGTGTAATCGCCGAGAAATCAGACATTAAAGAAGGGTAACAAACCTCTACCTGCAGTATTAAGGGAAAACATTCTACATGATTCAAATCAGGATCAAGGAACAACAATGAAGGACATAAACTATGCGCTGATGCTGATCAAGGCTAATAAGCTTGAGGGGGCAAGGGACATACTGGAGGAACTTTTACGGAACGATCCGGGGAACAAGGACATCCTCTACAATCTTGGTATGTGCTATACTGAACTGGATGAACCTGAGCGGGCTGTAGAAACCTTGTCCGAATGTGTAAGGTGTTATCCTCACTATTCAAATGCATATGTGGCACTTGGATTTGCTCATTCGCGACTCGCTGACGATGAAAAGGCCAAGGATAATTTTCTGAAAGCGCTTGAGATAGAGCCTTCGAATTCATATGCCCTCAGAAATTTAGGCGGTATTTACGGAAAAGAAAATGATTATGAAAATGCTATCGAATGTCTTGAGAAGTCACTCTCAATCAATCAGGAAGACCAACAGGCCGCATACGGCTTGGGATATACTTATTTCCATATAGGGAAACTCGATAAGGCTGATAAGTACTTCAAGATTACAATAGATCTGGATGAATCAACAAAGATTGCCAGCCTTGCAAAAAATCTGAGAAGAGAGATTGCCGGAATCAACCTCAAGTCAAAAGGCTTCAGGACGGACGCCATGTTCTACTGCCTTTCTGCTCTGCAGCTCTTCAAGGGCAAAACAGCAGAACAGGTTAAACAGATTGCTTTCGAAATCGGCGTGAAAGGGGAACAGGGGCTGGACATAAATGACCCCAATAAAAAATATACGCTCAACTCCATGAGCGGTTCTTTTACTGGATTACGGCTCGTCAGCTACATGTATGTCGGCTTCAAAATAATTGACCCAGGGATTGACGTCGGCCTGGATCTCTCCGAGGAATACAGGGAAGCCCTGAGACTATTCAACCAGGAAAGGCCTCATGGATATACAATTCATTGATCCTGTCCCCGCCGTTCTTGAAGAAGTTAAGAACATAACCGGCAAGGGCATCGAATTCATTCAAAAAGAAGATCTGCCAACGTATGCAAAGCTCCAGATGGCCAGGGAAAATATGCCGTCTCATCTCATATATTATAAAAAAGAACATGATGAGATCATCAACCATCTGATTGTTCATGAATGTGGACATCTGTTCAGGACTTTCAGGTGTCCAAAGAATCAAAGATTGATACCTTACAGTGACCAGCAGATAAAATACAATGCCCTTAAGAAAATAGAAAATGAGATAATAGCCTTGACCAAGATTCTCTCAGAGGATCAAATAACCCATATTGTCGATCTCTGGTACAACGGCCTTATCCGGCAGGTAACTAACTTGCCACCTGACATAATGATCGAGAAGTGGATTTATGACCAGTTTCCAAAGCTCAGACCCCTTCAGTTGAAATCGTTAAATAAGCAGCTCGCCGAAGCAGTTTCTGGCCTTACTGAAAAGGTTCGTAAGATCACCCCGTATACCATTCTATATGCATCAAACGTGATGAATTATGCCTTCTTTCGTATTCTTGGGTTTCATATAGGGCAGAATTTTACAAGGCAATATAGCTCAACCCATTATATCGGCAAGGGGAAAACGCTTGCGTCCATGACTGAAAAGGATTACGCTAACAGTCATGAAGGTGACAACATAATGATCGATAACTGGGCCGTCTTTTTGAACATTTCCGATTGGTTCAAATGGCGCGGATTTGAAGAAGTCCCTCCGGATTATGGACATATGGGGTAGATGCTCTGATCAAGATGAAAAATATATTCTTCCTATACATTCCTCCAAATAATACCGAAGCAATAATCCATTACCAAGATACAATCATCAACAAGGTTTCTCAGGAGCGTATATTCAGGTTCGTTGACCAGAATCTGAAAAACTATTTGAGGCGTGTCTTTCAGGAAAACCAGATTGCTGTGTGGGGCTCACGTAATACACCTGCCAACAGAGCGAAATTCGAAAAAATGGCACCAGGCGACAATATCCTTATCATTGAAGGTGGCACAGTCAAGTTACTTGGGTTCATTGCTGCAACAACGGTCAATCAGAATCTGTCAAGAGAGCTGTGGAAAAATATCGGAGGCAAATCTTCAGACGGATGGGATCTCATTTACTTCATCTCAAACCCGCTTCAGATTGACCTGCCTTTCACAGAGATCAATAAGCTTTTAGGATATGAGCTTATATACAAACCTCGGGGATTCACAATCGTCAGTCAAGCCAAGCTTGAAATATTTTATACCCAGTATGATGATCTATACTCAATTCTCCAGCGCATCAAACTCGGCGAGCAAGTTATGAACCGTTATCAGGAGATTTTACCCGAAGTACCGCCTATAGTGGCCGAAGATGTGCTGCCGCATGATGAGAACGAAGTGTCAGAACATGTGAAGATGCAATGGAAGCTGATCAATCTGGGGAAAAAGGCAGGATCAGAGGTGTGGATACCCAAAAATGACCAGAAGAGAATTGTTGACGCATACGGTTATAGCGAATTTGAACATGAGTTTGCCGCGGGGATTGATTTACAGGCGAAGTATGTTGAAAATATCGACGTGGTGTGGAGACAAGAATTCAGGATTGATGCTGCCTTTGAGATAGAACACTCAACGGGTATTTATTCCGGCCTGCTGAGATTCTCTGATCTCAAGATCGTTGCGCCCAATAGTGTATACCCGTTATACATAGTTGCACCACTTTCACGACGAAATAGATTAAAAGAGCAGGTTAAACGTCCGACATTTAAGAAGATGGATTTCGATCAGAAGGTCAGGTATCTGTCCTATGAGGCTGTAAACGAGATTGACAAATTCTTTGAGAAATCAAATAGCGGTTTGAATGCAGAGCTTTTATATGGCAAATCGGAGACCCTCACATAGATTTCAAAGGATTACCTTCTTTCTATCAGTAATTGATTATCTTTCATAACACAGATGAAAGTTCGAGCGGAGACCACATGAAATTCTCCATCCCCCTTAAAGATATCATGATTGCACCCGGCAAACGGTTTGATCCATCATCTTCCTCTGAGAAGGATGTGATAGATCGAATTCGAAAGATATATGGCATGATCGCCAGTGTTATGAACATCAGCATAGATGGAGAAATGGTTCATATAGAATTCCGGGATGCAACGCCCGAAAAACACAGTAAAGCCATGCGAAAACTTCACAAAGGTATCGAGGAAGCACGGAAAGGGCAGCTTGCGAAGGCTTTAAACCTCTTTAAGGAGGTTCTTGCCGTGATACCTGAGAACATGGATGCCCGTCGGAACATGGCAAAATTGTATCTGGAACTGAACAACATTGAGAAAGCCAAGAAGGTTTTCCAAGAGTGCCTGCAACTGGATCCGACAGATCACTGGGCGGCCATTACGCTTGGAAATATCTATGCACGGAATGAGAATAATCTGGACGTGGCGGCTTTTTATTATGACATGTGTCTGGAGCATCACCCGGATGATGCAATGCTGGCCTGCAATTATGCTACCTTGATGCTCGAAAAAGGGGAATTCCAGAAAGCAGAGGTTTTGTTTAAGAAGTCCATCAATGCGGAGAATATTCCCAACGCTTATTACGGGTTGGCCCTTCTTTACAAAATCGCTGGTGAGTTTGAGGCAAGTAAAAGTGTTCTTGAAACTATGTTCGTTCGTATACCACAACAGAAGGGCAGCAAAGAATATGCGGCAATCTATGCTGAAGCCAGGAACCTGTACAGGGAGGTGCGGGTGAAATTATGAAACTCCCCATTAATATTAACGACTTATTGACTGCCCGCACGGTCGAGTGGGAGCGGCTGGAGTTTAAGGCTGGCTGGAATCCGATGGCTGTACTGCACACCATGTGCGCGTTTGCGAATGATTTTCACAATTTGGGTGGTGGCTACATCATCATAGGCGTAGGTGAGGATAAAGGCCGGCCGGTCCTGCCACCTGTCGGGTTACCGGTCAGGCAGCTCGATGCCATTCAAAAGGAAATCGTGGAGCTTGGTTACCGGATGGTTCCCTATTATCATCCCATCATTGCTCCTTACGAAGTTGATGGAAAACATATCCTTGTGCTTTGGACTTCAGGTGGGCAGACCAGACCCTACAAAGCCCCGGTATCTTTGGCAAAAGGTGAACGAGAATTTGCTTATTATATCAGGAAAGGCTCTGTGACGGTTCGGGCTCGGCGCCCGGATGAAACCGAGCTTATGTCTCTGGCGGCCACGGTTCCATTTGACGACCGAATAAATCAAAGGGCTAATCTGGACGATCTGAACCTGGGCCTGATCCGCACCTATCTGCAGCAGATCAAAAGCGATCTTTTCCCGGAATCGGCTGAAATGGAGTTCCCCCGTCTTTGCAGACAGATGAATATTGTCGATGGACCGGATGAATCATTGCGACCGAAAAACGTCGGTCTGATGTTTTTTAATGAGAATCCCTCACAGTTTTTTCTACAAACTCAAATTGATGTTGTTCATTTTCCCGATGGACCCGGCGCAGATTCATTTACAGAAAAGATTTTCAAAGGATCGCTTCATATCATGCTGCAGAATGCGCTTTCTCACATCCGTTCCATGGTTATCGAAGAAAAGGTGATAAAACACCCGGACCGGCCCGAGGCGGATCGTTTTTTCAACTATCCCTTTCCTGCCATAGAAGAGGTCCTGTGCAATGCAGTGTATCACAGGTCCTATGAAATACGAGAGCCCATTGAGGTGCGGGTTCTGCCGGACTCCTTTACCATCGGCAGTTTTCCAGGGCCGGACCGTTCTATTCGCAATCAGGAGTTGCGCGAGTTCCGTTTTCTCTCGCGCCGTTATCGCAACCGACGGGTAGGGGAGTTTTTGAAAGAACTCGAGATGACCGAAGGGCGTGGAACCGGTATACCGAAAATGTTGCGTGAAATCAGGGAAAACGGATCTCCTGACCCCATATTTCACACAGATCACGACCGGTCGTTCTTCCTTGTCGAACTTCCCATCCATCCTGTTTTTGCCGAAGCCCTGACAAAGAAGGCTGCCGCGGAAGTCACCGCGGAAGTCACCGCGGAAGTCACCGCGGAAGTCAAGCGGCTTGTATCTGTTATAACCGGCGATCATTCCCGCAGAGAACTTCAGGAAATGCTTGGGTTAAAGCATGCTGAGCATTTCCGCAAAGTGTATCTGTTACCGGCGATAAACTCCGGATTTGTCGAAATGACGTTGCCGGACAAGCCGAAAAGCAGCCTCCAGAGATACCGTCTTTCTGAAAAGGGTAAGGCAGTGCGGCAATTGGTGAACGGAAAAACGTAGAACAAGATAAGAGGGTCGTATGGAAGAGCAAATCCCCTATGGCATACAAGAATATGATCTGCCGAACTATCTGGAGAAGGTCCAGTCTCAGCTCCCGGCGCTACACCTCTTGATGCAGCTCGGCTGGCAGTATCTCTCACCGGAAGAGACGGTTGATCTTCGGGGTGGGCGGCCTAGTTTAACGATACTGGAGCCTATTCTTGTCGATCATATCAGAAAACATTGCCGCTACGAGTTCAAGGGCGCTTCTCATCCCTTTACGGAAAACGCCATTCAGAACGCCGTGCAGGCCCTAAAAGGATTTCGGGCTACCGGCGCGAGCCATGAACATGAACAGGCATACGATCTTCTCTGTCTCGGGATCAGCGTGCCCCAGACAACCGAAGGAGATACCAAGAGCTTCACCATCGACTTTATCGACTGGAAGAAACCCCAACATAATACATATCATTGCACGCCGGAGTTCAAGGTCGAAAGGATCGGGTATCAGAAACATTATATTCCCGATATCGTGCTTTTCGTAAACGGTATTCCCCTCGCTGTAATTGAATGCAAACGTTCTGCTTACACACAAACGAAGAAAAAGCCTCTGGACATTGCCATCTCCCAGCTTGCCGATTATCAGGCAAAAGACGGTATTCCTCAACTGTTTCTCTACAGCCAGATCCTCCTGGTGCTGGCCCGCGACAAGGCCCAATATGGCACGACGGCGACGCCCAGGCAGTTCTGGGCCGTCTGGAAAGAAGAACATCGGGATACAGCGATACGGCAGATGCTGACACAACCTGTCAATAAGATTGCCATCGATAAACTTCTGTCCGGCCCCTTTGCCGATGTTCGCAGGGAATATTTATCGATAATGGAGCAGGGTCGTGAAATCTCCGAGCAAGACCGTGCTCTCTATGCCTTGTGCCGCCCGGAACGCCTCCTCGAACTGGTGTATAAATTCATCCTCTTCGACAACGGAACAAAAAAGATTGCTCGCTATCAGCAGTACTTCACGGTCCATGACATTATGAATCGCATTCTCAGTGCTCCGTCGAATGAACCTCGACAGGGAGGCGTCGTATGGCATACTCAGGGGAGTGGCAAGTCGCTGACCATGGTGATGCTTGCCAAATCCCTTGCCCTGCATAAAGACATTCTGAATCCGAAGGTTATTCTGGTGACCGACCGGATCGATCTTGACGATCAGATCTGGGGTACCTTCCGGGCCTGTGGACTGGAGCCGGAGCAGGCAAATACGGGGAAACATCTTGTGGATCTTCTCCTCGACCACCGGACACACATCGCCACAACGCTCATTCACAAGTTTGCCGCGGCAACGGCTAATCGTGGCCTGACGAGAGCCGACCGCAATACCTTCGTTTTGGTCGATGAAGGACATCGCGGCCAGTATCAAGAACAGCATGCCCACATGAGGCTGGCACTGAAAGGCGCCTGTTTTATTGCCTTCACCGGGACTCCCCTCGCCAAATCAGCCAAGAGAAACACCTTTGTGCAGTTCGGCGATCTCTTCCAGCCGCCGTATACGATTGCACAGGCCGTGGAAGATAAAGCCGTTGTACCGCTCCTCTATGAGGCCAGGCATGTGCCCCAGGACGTTGAAAAAGAAGCCATCGACGGCTGGTTCGAAAAGCTCACCATGGGGCTCACGAAAGAACAGAAGGCTGATCTCAAACGGAAATTTTCTACCGAGCGTCAGCTTAATATGGCGAAGCAAAAGGTACGTATGATTGCGTGGGATGCAAGTGTTCACTATTCCACGACATACCAGGGGACCGGTCTCAAGGCACAGCTTGTGACGCCGCGCAAAGATACCGCGCTGCAATACAAGCAATTCATGGATGAATTTGGTCTTGTCTCTTCGGAGGTTTTGATCTCCGCGCCGTCTGTCCGTGAAGGTGAGGATAACCATGGAAACGGCTCTTCCGAAACAGAAAAGGAGTTCTGGCAGGCCATGATGGACCGTTTCGGCTCTGAGGACAAATACAACAAACAGCTCATTAATGCCTTCAAGCACGGCGAAGAACCGGAAATCATCATCGTCGTCGACAAACTGCTCACCGGCTTTGATGCCCCGAGAAACACCGTCCTGTATCTTGCCCGAAAATTGAAGGAACACACCCTCCTCCAGGCGATTGCCCGCGTGAACCGACTTCACGAAGGCAAGGAGTACGGATTGATTCTCGACTACAGCGGCGTCATTGAGGAGCTTGACGAGGCAATCGACTTTTACAGCCGTCTTGCCGATTATGATCGGTCCGATCTGGCGGAGACTGTGACGTACATTGCCGATAAGGTAAAAGAATTGCCGCAGCTCCATTCGAACCTCTGGGAACTCTTTCAGACGGTAAGGGGTTCGAAGGATCCTGAAGTCTATGAAACACATCTTTGGGATGATGAACTGCGCAACAGGTTTTATGAGCGGTTCAGTGTGTTTGCCCGAACGCTTTCGCTCGCGTTGTCATCGTCAAATTTTCTGGAAACGGCATCACCGAAAACGATCAATACCTACAAAGCCGATCTCAAGTTTTTCCAGAATCTGAGAGCCGCCGTCACGCTGCGCTATCAGGAAACCATTGATTTTTCAGAATATGAACCGAAGATAAGGAAACTGATCGATACCCATGTCGGCGCCGGCGAGGTCGAGCAGCTCTGCGATCCCATAAATCTGTTAGACTCGAAGGAACGTGAACAGGTCCTTGAAGATCGGGGGAAAAGCGCGGGCGCAAAAGCAGACACGATTGCCTCGGCCACAAGGCACGTAATTGAGCACGAGATGGTAAAGGATCCGGCGTTTTATAAAAAGTTGTCCAAACTCCTTGAAGAGGTGATCGAAGCCTATCACGCAGGTCGCCTGCAGGCACTCGAAGCCCTTGAGAGAATTAAGGATATCTCAACAAAAGTTATTACCCACACGGACGATGATATTCCGGCAGAATTAGTCGGAAAAGACATGGCGCGAAGATATTTCGGATGTGTTCGTGAACCCTTGGCTGAATATTCCGTTGAAAATGATAAGCCGAAAACCGACATAGCTCTCAGGATTGTTGATAGGATAGGAAAACATAAAATTCGTGACTGGTCCACGAACCAGGATGCAATAAACCGGATGCGTGGTGAAATTGACGATATACTCTTCGAAGTAGTTGAAGAATATGGTCTCACAATTCCCCTTGAGCAATTCGATGCAATCATCGACCGATGCATAGAGGTTGCCATTGCCAATGAAGACTGATTTTACGGCACATGTCATTCAATTTGGAAACAGGCAGATCACGTACCGATTGCATCGGGGTGCACGGAAACGAATGAGGATTGTCGTTAATCCTGAACTGATGGTGAATGTGTACGCTCCACTGTTCGCAGAGGATGAGCGAATTCGCGAAGCTTTGCGAAAGAAAGCTCCCTGGATTGTCCGGATGCTTGACAAACAGGAGACCTACCATCCGTTACCGACGCCAAAACGATATGTGAGCGGAGAAACATTTGTCTACCTGGGGCGGCAGTATCGTCTTAAAGTTGCTGATGGTTGCAGGCAACCTGCGAAATTGCGCGGTCGTTTCCTCCGGGTCTGGGTTGACGATAAAAATAACACCGAAAAAATCAGGAAAGAGATAAATGCCTGGTATCGAGAACGCGCCCGAGAAGTTTTCGGCCGATATCTGGGAAAATGTTTCGAGATTGCATCTTGTCACGGCGTACCAGAACCCTTGTTGTCGATCAGAGTCATGCGGAGACGCTGGGGAAGCTGCAGTCCTGCCGGTCGAATCACGCTTAACCTCAATCTGGTAAAAGTGCCGGTCCATTGCATCGAGTACGTCATCATGCATGAACTCTGTCACTTGAAGTGTCACAACCATTCAAAGGCATTCTATTCCTTGCTGACCCGCTGTCAACCGGATTGGCGGAAAAGAAAAGAGGCATTGGATCGTATAAGATTATCGTGATAATTCTAACATGATTTTGAGTGTTTCGATCTCACAGGTTCTGATTGGAATTAGTACAGCCTAATCGCAGATAGAGTTGATAATTCGTTTTTTGAGATGTAATTATTGATGAAAAAGGAGGGGTAAAGATGTCATCACTAGTAAGTAATAGGAAATTTGCAATTTTAGCCCCAGTGCCAGAATCTTATATGGGAACTGCTCTCTCCCAAATTTATCCAACCCACAAGAAAGTTTCATTTGGATCGAACGTAGTAGGAGAAATTAACACAGCAAGAAATCAATTTCTAACTGCGAAAAGATATCAAGGTAATGTCCCTGTCTATTTTTATGTAGGAGGTCATATCAAGCTGAAAGCCACTCTGTTGGATGAATTTCTGTTTTATGATGAGATAACCCCTCACCCAGAGCCATGGGGTTTATGGAATATTGCCTTCAAGAGTTATTATACTGTTACAGATATTGAAGAATGTGACGTACCACTCAGTAAATTCCGATCCCTTAAAACGGGCAAAGTGGTTGAGGGTGTCAGAAAACCCTTACGAGTAATCGATCCGGAGTAAGATATTAAAAAGAATAGGTAAAAGCGTTGTAAAACAAAAACGGCGGGTTCGACTCATTTGCCGAAAACCGCCGTTTTTATAAATAACCCCTATTTGTTGTTCACGATACATCCAAATACACGCCTCAAACTTTCTGCCTTTATTTCCCTGGCGTTCTTTATGAAGCGCCATCCTGTCGGAAACGTCAAATATACATTCACGTCGTTAGAGAACCAACAATCGCTCACAATCATGTCACCATTCCGTAATACTGTCGTGTAACTCTTCGGGCTCTTTCTGTTGCTCACCGCATCATAGGGTAATTTGCTGAAGCACACTATATGTTGAATCCCGTGATCCAGAATTAATTTTCTGATTGATTCTCTTCCCTCATTCAACATCTTGCTGTATTCGAAATGTCCGAACAGTTTTATCAAGTCGCCAGGATCTTCTGACGGAAATGGTAAGAGCACAGCCATGAAGAAACGAAACGGACTCTCGTAATGATTTTGAATCATTGCCACAGCACCGGTCGAGCCATTCTGCCTGAAGTACCCACTGAATCTCATCGTTTCCCAGAATGGATTTTCTTTTCCCACACGGTTCGGAGATAAAATCATGCCCTGTTTCACGGAGTGAGGATGCGGATTGCTCAGGAGGATGAGAACAGGCTCTTTGCCATTCTCTTCCGGAATCAGGGGCCCCTCACTTTTATATCGTATTTCTTTGAGAGCGTCGTCATATTCAAACATATAACTCCAGGGGCTTAACATTTCTTGTGTTTTTGATTTGACATCAGAATAATTATTTTCAACCTTTAAAACACGCGTGTGAATGATTGAATTAATTGTCATTATTCTCCTCCTCTCGTTTTTAAGGGATAAACACACTATAACAAACACTTCCCTCACTCATCCGTCTCTTTTTGTACGCTCTCGATGCATCTGCCATCTTTGCAGTATGTAATAAGTTCAAGTTTCTCATTGTCTCTCCACTTTTCAACCTTGCTGAACGTCACTGCGTAAGGTTCCTTCCTTTCTCTGTCAACATGGAGGGTGAAATAGTCAAACAGCAGTGCACCCCAGAGAGACCAGAGGATGGTGAGGAGATGGACACATATTGAGCCTGCCCATGCCACTATGGCAGTCTCTTTAATCGAGATTAGAGAAATTAAATATAGCACCATGGCACTCTCCCTTTTAAATCGTCATCTTTCAAACAAACTTTTTTACTGTTACACGTTATAGGCGTGCTCCTGTGCAAGTATCCCCCTTTCCGGCCGGGGATCGACCGCCATTCCCGCTCACCAAGTGGTTTTTTACGAGCTACTCTCTCCCGCCCTCTGCTCCACGGGTCTTGGGTCTCACGGTTCCGGTATTCAATTGTCAAAGAACATTTTGGTGTAAACATACAGGAATGTGAATCACTATGTCAAGAGAAAAAATCACGCAACTAATTGATATAATTTAATTTAATTAGTTTAATTGTATTAACTTGTCTAATTTAATTATATTAGTTTAGTTAATTTAATTTATTCAATCTTTGAATTAATTTGATTTATTATATTGACAATTATCTTGAATTAATTAGCTTCTGGAAAAGCTAAATGAGCTTTTGCATTTCTTGCACTCATTTGTCCTGGGGAGCCAGAATGTTTAGGGCCCAATCTGGAAAGATTGGGCCTTTATTCTTGTCACGTTTCATTACCATTCTGCCTCTCGCCCCTTTCTTTATGCTCTAAGAATATGCAGTTCAGGTATTGCAGGAATAATGATGACTTGCATGTACTGTATCACAAATGGTCATTTTCATTGACACAAGAGGATGACTTTTCTATACTCCTCCGTGAAAAAAAAGATCTCATAAATAAAGAATACAATAATGATAAAAATCAATGAAAACTACCTGAAGCTGCAGGCGTCTTATCTTTTTTCAGACATTGCAAAACGGGTGAATAATTTTGTCAATTCAAATCCGGACAGGGAGATAATCAGACTGGGAATAGGTGATGTAACACGTGCTTTACCGGAGGCATGCATAAACGCACTTCATGAAGCTGTTGATGAAATGGCGCGGGATAGCAGTTTCCGCGGTTATGGCCCTGAACAAGGATATGAATTTCTGCGGGAGACTATTGCGGAAACAGTGAAGAAATGATGAGACCTTTGCAGAATGTTCAATTTTGTTCAAGTTCCAGGAAGGCGAAAATTTTAACCACAGGAATATATTGGATATTTCGAGGATTAAAATTTGAGCCTGACGCAGAAATTGGTCAAAAGGGGACGTTATGCAAATGTCTCGTGATTTACCTCTTTCCAATATGCAGTATACCTTTTGTAATATTACACAGGTGATCATTTAACCTTTCAATATCCGTCAGGATATCTGAAAAGATCAGTCCGGAATCACTGATGCAGGTTCCCTGTTCGAGTCTCGTGAGATGATTGATTCTATACTGCATTATAAGTTCATCGATTTCCTCTTCAATGTTTAATGTAATGTTCGCAGCCTTATGGTCATCATAGTCAAGGGCTTTTTTGGTGTGTCTCATGAGAGTCTCCGTCTTGTCGAAGAGCCTTTCAAGTTCAACTACTGCCGGACCGGAAAAGTTCAGATCATACTCATAAGCTCTATGAGCCAACTTGGCAATGCCTTCGCAATAATCGCCAACTTTTTCTATATCATTAACACTGTGAAGGATTGAAGGGACTGTGCTTCTCTGCTTTTCTGACAGTTCATTCTGGGTAATCTCAATGAGATATTCCGTTATATTCTTCTGCATTTCGTCAACGGATTCTTCATCAATGGAGATTTCATTTCTCAGCTTGTGATTGTATTCTATTATGCACTTTTTTGCCTTTTCCAACATTTCCTGACAAACACTCAGCATAACAGAGAGTTCCTTGACGACGGCCTTGATTGCCAGATGAGGTGTCAGGAGCAAGTTTCTGTCGAGGAATTTCGCTTCTTTCTTTTCATAGTCTTCTCCAGGGACCAGTTTGTTTAAGAGTTTTATAAAGAGCGGTACAAACGGGAGCAGAATAATAGTATTAACTACATTGAATATTGTGTGGGTATTGGCGATCTGTCTTGCAATATCGCCCGAGGTCAGCGGAATATAATGAATATAAAGGGGAACAAAGGGGATTACAATCAATGTCCCTATGATATTAAAAAGTGAATGACCCATGGCCAGTCTCTTGCTGGAGAGTTTTCCTCCGATGCTCGCAATGATTGCTGTAATACATGTACCGATATTATCTCCCAGAACCAGGTAAATTGATGAAGGCAGATCAAGCAAGCCTACAGAAGCAAACGCAATCACCATCCCGATGGTCGTACTGCTGCTCTGTAAAATAACTGTAACGACTAGCCCTGCCAGAACTCCGAGGACAGGTTGTTTCCCGAAATGGAGGAAGAGATTCACGATAGTATCGTTGTCTGCCAAAGGTTTGACGGCGGAACTCATCGTTGCCAGTCCCAGGAATAAAATTCCGAATCCCAGTATTGCCAGACCTTTATTCTTGTTTTTGTTTTTCTTTGCAAACAGATAGATCAGTGCCCCGATAAATACGAAAAGGAATGCCGATTTGGTCAGTTTAAAGGCAATTAATTGTGCTGTAATCGTAGTGCCTATATTGGCCCCGAAAATAACCGGAAGAGCCGCTGTTAGCGTGATAAGTCCCGCATTTAAGAATCCTATCAGCAGAACAGAGGTCGCGCTTGAGCTTTGTATGATCGAAGTGACAAGAACACCCAGTATGGCAGATTTGATTCTATTAGAGGTTATCTTTTCAAGAAGGTTCTTAAGTAAACCCAGGGATAGCTTTCTCATTGAATCGCTCAGGATATGAATCCCGAAAAGAAATAACCCCAAGCCTCCAACGAGTTCTAATATTATATTTAAATCCATGTAGTTACCAGCAGTCAGTTGTTCGTGATAATAAGTATACGATTGTTAACAAAAGCTTTGAAAAAAAGCAACAGTATAAAATTAAGAGACCTGGTTTATTTAAGTCAAAAGAAAATTAAATATATTTATAAATAATA